>NZ_QUES01000003.1:296725-361221 GCF_003478085.1 Eisenbergiella sp. OF01-20
GGTCGCGGGGCATGCTCAAGGCCTGCGGCCTTTCGCTTTGTGGCTGTCGCCACATGGTCCGGAGAAAACAAAAACTGTCCGGGACGCAGCGTCCTTTGGACTGCTGTGTCCCGGACAGTTTTTGTTTTCTCCGGACCGCCCGGCTCGTAGCTTTAAAAAATTTCCTTGCTTTTATAAATAATATGTGGTAATATGTGAAACAATTTATAGAAAAAGCAAAGAACGGGACTCTTATCAGGGGAAACGACAGGAATGCGGCGTCACCGACTGAGAGCGCTGCTTGTGAAAGCTGATGTAGGGAACACCCGGGAGCTGGTTATCTGAAATTCCTCTGGAACGTAGGGTAATCCGTGTAACACGCGTTAAGTGTAAGAGTGGATGAGGCGATGAAGCATTTTGTTGGAAGTGCCGTCTTGTCAATGCGGGTGGTACCGCGGATTTGAATGGAATCCGTCCCGGAATGCAGTTTTACTGTATTCCGGGACTTTTTTACGTTTTCGGATAGTATCTGTATTTGTACAGTACCGTTATTTTGTCCGGGATTAATATTCCGTCCGGAATGTATATTCCGTCCGCCCCGCAGCCGGAACCTGAAAACCAGCCACGCAAAAGGAGACCAGACTATGAAATTTTTAACAGGAGTCCTGCAAAAAGAAACAAGGGAGCTTACCGACCTTCTGGAGCCGGAAATGGAGGGTGCCCTGGTAACAGTAAACGGCGCTGTCCATACCATCCGGGATATGGGGCCAATAGCTTTTGTAATCCTCAGGAAGCGGGAAGGGCTGCTGCAGTGCGTATACGAATCGGAGGAAGCGGACTTTTTGCTGAAGGATGTGAAGGAGGCCGCTGCCGTAGAGGTATCCGGCATATTGACGCTTTCCCCTAAGGCGCCCTCCGGAGTGGAAATCCGGATGAAGTCGGTGAAAATCCTTTCGGAGCCTGCGGAGCCGATGCCTATCCCTGTTTCCAAGTGGAAAATGAACGTATCTCTGGAAACAAACCTGGATTTGCGGCCTATATCCCTGAGGAATATCAGGGAACGTGCCAAATTCCGTATCCAGGAGGGTATCGTGCGGGGTTTCCGGGAATTCCTTACTTTACAGGGCTTTACGGAAATCCATACTCCCAAAATCGGTTCCAAAGGGGCCGAGGGAGGCGCCAATATATTCAAACTGGATTATTTCCACCGGCCTGCGGTCCTGGCACAAAGCCCTCAGTTTTATAAGCAGATGATGGTAGGGGTATTTGACCGGGTGTTTGAAACCGCCCCCGTATTCCGGGCAGAAAAGCACAATACCAAGCGTCATCTGAATGAATATACCTCCCTGGATTTTGAAATGGGTTATATTGACGGTTTTGAAGATATCATGGCAATGGAAACCGGCGTTCTGCAGAATATCATGCGGCTTCTCGGAAAGGAATACCAGAGGGAGTGCGGGCTTCTGGAAATAGAACTTCCCGGGACGGATAACATCCCCTGTGTCCGGTTTGATGAAGCAAAGCGGCTGGTGAGCGAAAAGTATGGCCGTCCTATAAGAAACCCCTATGATCTGGAGCCGGAGGAGGAAATGCTTATCGGAAGGTATTTCAGGGAAGAGTATGGCAGTGACTTTGTTTTCGTCACCCATTATCCCGCCAAAAAACGTCCCTTCTACGCCATGGAGGATCCGGAGGATCCCACCTTTACCCTGAGCTTCGACTGTCTTTTTAAAGGGATGGAGATTACCACAGGGGGACAGCGTATCCACGATTACCACATGCTTATGGAGAAAATACGCAGACGGGGTATGACGGAGGAAGGAATGGAACATTACCTGATGGCATTCCGATACGGCATGCCGCCCCACGGAGGCCTCGGCATCGGCCTGGAACGCCTTACCATGAAGCTTATCGGAGAAGACAACGTCCGCGAAACAACCCTGTTTCCCCGTGACTTGAACCGGTTAGAACCGTAAAGGGAAACACAGACTTGATGCCGGTTCAAGTCATGTGGGACTATGAACCGGTTAGAACCGTAAAGGGAAACACAGACTTGATACCGGTTCAGGCCCGTTCCCAAAAAAGAAAGGAGCCATATCATGGCAAATAAAATCAGTGATGAAACAATCGAATATGTGGGGATTCTCGCTAAACTGGAGTTGTCCGGGGAAGAGAAGGAACAGGCGAAAGCCGATATGGGCCGTATGCTGGACTATATAGATAAGCTGAATGAACTGGATACCGAAGGCACGGAGCCAATGACCCATCTTTTTCCCGTGACCAATGTATTTCGGGAAGACGAGATAACGAACACGGATATCCGGGAGGATCTATTGAAAAATGCGCCGGGGGTTAAGGATGGTATGTTCAAAGTACCCCGTACCGTATAGGCAGATGCCTGTGCATACCCGGTGCCCGGACAGCCCCGACGGCGGGGCGGAAAGAGAGGGAATCATGAGCCTGATGGATTGTACGGCCCTGGAGTTGGCCGATAAGATAAAAAGAAGGGAATATACCTGTCAGGAAGCCGTACAGGAGGTATTCGCGGAGATAGAGAAAAAAGAAGACTGTTATCATTGCTATATCAGTCTGGATAAAGAAAAGGCCCTGCAAAGGGCAGAGGAGGTACAGGATGCCATAGATGCGGGTGAACCCGCAGGCCCTCTGGCAGGGGTGCCGGTGGCTGTTAAGGACAATATCTGTACGGAAGGTGTGGAAACCACCTGTGCCTCCCGGATCCTTTCCGGATTTGTACCCGCTTTCCATGCCAAAGCCGTAGCCAATCTGGAAAAAGCGGGAGCTATTATACTGGGAAAAACCAACATGGACGAATTTGCCATGGGATCCACCACGGAGACTTCCGCTTACGGAGTAACCAGAAACCCCTGGAATCCGGGGCATGTGCCCGGAGGTTCCTCGGGCGGTTCCGCGGCGGCAGTTGCGGCAGGTGAATGCTTTTTCGCCCTGGGCAGCGATACCGGAGGCTCCATCCGCCAGCCCGCAGGATTCTGCGGAGTGGTGGGAATGAAACCCACCTATGGTACGGTTTCCCGATACGGCCTGATAGCCTACGGTTCTTCACTGGATCAGATCGGCCCCCTTTGCAGGGATGTCTCTGACTGTGCTGCGGTTCTGGAGGTGATAAGCTCCCGGGACACAAAAGATTCCACATCCCTGGAGCGGGAAACGGATTTTACCTCCGCCCTGACTGCCGATGTGGACGGAATGCGGATTGGAATCCCCAGGGATTATTTAGGGGAAGGCCTGGATCGCGAAGTGAAAGAGGCCGTATTGCAGGCAGCTGAGGAATTGCGTAAAAGGGGCGCCGTTTTGGAAGAGTTTGACTTAAGCCTGGTGGAATATGCCATCCCTGCTTATTATACCATCGCTTCCGCGGAAGCCAGTTCCAACCTGGAACGGTTCGACGGCATCAAATACGGCTATCGGGCAAAGGCGTATGAAGGCCTGCATTCCATGTATAAAAAGACTCGATCCGAAGGCTTCGGCCCGGAGGTAAAACGCCGTATAATGCTGGGATCCTTCGTCCTAAGTTCCGGCTACTACGATGCTTATTATCTGAAGGCGCTCCGGGTAAAAGCCCTGATAAAAAAAGCATTTGACGAGGCATTCGGACGGTTTGACATCCTGCTGGGGCCGGTGGCTCCCACCACGGCTCCTGAGCTTGGCAAAAGCCTGGCAGACCCGCTTACGATGTATCTGGGTGATATTTATACCATCTCCGCGAACCTGGCAGGGCTTCCTGCCATCAGCCTTCCCTGCGGGTTGAGCGGCAACGGCCTGCCCATAGGGCTTCAGTTGATTGGCGATTGCTTTCAGGAGAAAAAACTGATCCGCGCGGCATATACCTATGAAAAGGCAAGAGGCGCTTTCCCATGTGCCCCGCAGTCACCTGTGTACGGTCCGGCCGGAGAGGCACAGGCGGCGGAAAAAGCATGCGGCGCAAAAGGTAGGGCTGCGGACGGAAAGGAGGCATAAGGAAATGGCAAAACAATATGAAACGGTTATCGGCCTGGAGGTCCATGTGGAACTGGCGACCAGAACTAAAATATTCTGCGGCTGTTCCACGGCCTTCGGCGGATCCCCCAACACCCATACCTGCCCGGTATGTACCGGCATGCCAGGTTCCCTTCCCGTTCTGAACAAACAGGTGGTGGAATATGCCGTGGGAGTCGGTCTGGCGGCAAACTGTACGATTACCAGGTACTCCAAATTCGACCGGAAAAACTACTTTTATCCCGATAATCCCCAGAACTATCAGATCTCCCAGCTGTACCTTCCCATTTGCAGAGACGGCTATGTGGAAATCGAAACAGCCGCAGGGGCCAAACGTGTGGGAATTCATGAAATCCACATGGAAGAGGATGCGGGAAAACTGATCCATGATGAGTGGGAGGACATTTCCCTGGTGGACTACAACCGTTCCGGCGTGCCTTTGATCGAAATCGTTTCCGAGCCGGATATGCGCAGCGCGGAGGAGGTCATAGCCTATCTGGAAAAGCTGAGGCTGATCATCCAATACCTGGGGGCTTCTGACTGTAAACTGCAGGAAGGAAGCATGCGTGCGGATGTCAATCTCTCCGTGAGAGAGGCAGGAACAACTGCATTGGGAACCAGGACGGAGATGAAAAACCTGAATTCCTTTAAAGCTATCGCCCGCGCCATTGAAGGGGAAAAAGAACGGCAGACGGCGCTTCTGGAGGAAGGGAAGATCGTGATCCAGGAAACCAGGCGCTGGGATGACAACAAAGAATATTCCTATGCCATGCGCTCCAAGGAGGACGCCCGGGATTACCGCTATTTTCCCGATCCGGATCTGCCGCCGGTATTTATCAGCGATGAATGGCTGGAACGAATCCGGAAAAAGCAGCCCGAATTCCGGACGGAAAAAAGGGAACGTTACAAAAAAGAATATCAGATTCCGGATAAAGACATAGAGATCATTACCGGATCCAAACGACTGGCAGATTTGTTTGAAGAGACGGCCAAAGCCTGCGGACAGCCCAAAAAGGCCAGCAACTGGATTATGGGAGAAACACTGCGTCTTTTGAAGGAAAGAGGGGAGGAGCCGGAGGATATCCGTTTCTCCCCGGCACATCTGGCAGCCCTGATAACGATGGCGGACAAAAAGGAAATCAACGGGAATACTGCAAAGGAAATTTTCGAAGTCATGTATGATACCGATGTGGATCCCCAACGGTATGCAGTGGAAAAAGGGCTGAAAACCGTGAATGACGAAGGCCTTCTGCGCAGTACGATAGAGAAGGTGGCAGCGGATAACCCGCAGTCTGTGGCGGATTATCAGAAAGGGAAAGAAAAGGCCATGGGCTTCCTGGTAGGGCAGACAATGAAAGCCATGAAGGGGAAAGCGGATCCGGCTATGGTGAATGCCATTTTAAAGGAAATATTGTAACGGATCATACCGGGGCGCCACGGGAATGGAAGCCCCGGTAATTGATTAAAAGCATAGGACTCAAATCTCGCAGTTGCCGAATGGCCATCCGCCGGCTGTCTGTGAGGTTTGAGTCCTATGACCCTATTGCCGGAAACGATTCAGGAAAAATTCCCGGTGTCCTGCCCGCTGCAGTTCATGGCCACACAGTTGCGGCCGGAATTTTTTGCCCGGTAAAGCGCCCGGTCCGCCTGTTCATAGAGCGTGATAAAATCAAAGGGGGTCATAACGGAGGCGGCGCCAATGCTTACTGTGACAAATGGGCTGACCTCATCGTCTGCGGCAGGGAGCTTAAGCGCGAGTATTTCTGACAGAATCCGTTCTGCCATCCGAAGGATTTCATCCGGAGAATAATCAACAAGGGCTACCAGGAATTCCTCTCCGCCGTAACGTGAGGTAATATCATAGGGGCCTTTTGTACATTCTTTTACCGTATCGGCCACTTTCTTCAGACATTGATCGCCCTGCTCGTGTCCGAAACGATCATTATATTTTTTAAACAGATCGATATCTATCATCAGAAAGCCTGTGCGGACGGGATGGTCAAAACGGGGCAGAATTTCCTGCAGCTGTTCCTGTATTCCGCGGCGGTTACACAGGCCGGTCAGGGGATCCGTCCGGGCGAGATCCATCAGTTTCTGGTTGGAGATCTTCAACTGTGCCATCATAATCTCATTCATTTTATAAGAGCTGTAAAGCATGCGGGACAGAATCCATGCAAAAATGGCTATTAGCGGAAATTGCAGCATCTGCTGAGGTGCCAGCCCGCTGTAAAGGGCAAAGGAAAACATAACAGCCGTGTCTGCGCAGAACAGCAGAAGGGACTCCTTCCAGGTAAGGAGGGGAAACGCGGCTGTGAGGATGAGCAGATAGATGAAATTATTAGTGGAGCCTCTGGTGCAGATTTCCAACCAGATAAAGACCAGCATTCCCAGTGAAAAGAGCCACCAGAAGGAGCGGTAAAGAAGCCGGCAGTGCCCTGCGGCAGCAAAAGAACGGCGGAGCACCAGATAAGCCAGCAGGATGGCGGAGACCATCAGAAGAATCATCAGAATCCCCGCTGGCAGATAAGCAGCCCGCAGACTATCTTCTGAGGAAGTCAGAAGGATTGTTATCTGATTAATTATTTCAATCAACAAAATAATCGCGGCAAAAGGGATAAGCCTTTTGACGTTATTTTTAGCAATTTTAAGTGCAACCTTCTTCTCCAGCTCAGGAGAGTGCTCTTGCTGTGCTGTCTGAAAACGGAATAATCCTTCTTTTTCTTCACGAAATATTCGTTTTATAAAAATCATAAGCTTCCTTTACGATCCTTTTCTAATAGAATAAAACCATTATACTATAGCTCTTTGCATACCGTCAAAATGATTTTATTGTCAAAAAGTCGGTTTTTTGATTATGATCATACAGCTTTTCCGTAACCGTTCAGACGCCCCCTTGTGTCCTGCGGCATCCCCTTCCCTGCTTTTTCCTGGGGCGGCGGTGCTGCAGGACACAAAGGGGCGTCTGAACGGTTACGCTTTTTCAATATAAATAATGACATTCCTGCTACAAAACTTGATTTATTATTACTACTGTGATATTTTAAATTTATCTATGTTTATTTTTTCTGCCGGTAAGTAATGTCGGGTTTAAGGGGGGCTGCTATGACTATTGACCCTATAGAAAAAGAAATAAAAGAACTTCAGGAAGAAAATTCCCGGCTTAAAATGCTAAGTGAGGTTGACGGTCTGACCGGTCTTTACAACAGAGTGGCGGGAGAACGGATAATCAATGATAAGCTCCGTAAGAATGCCGGCGGCAATTTTATGGTAATAGATGTTGACGGTTTTAAAAGAATTAATGACAGATACGGCCACCTGTTCGGAGATGATGTACTTCGGGGGCTGGCGGAGCTGATGAGGGATATTTTCCGAACGGAAAATCTGGTCGGCAGGTTCGGCGGTGATGAGTTTGTTGTTTTCACTACGGAGAAATGGGATTCCCGGAAGGCGATGGAAAAAGGGAAGGAGCTCATACGCCGTATGGAGGAAATGGGACGGAAAATGGGCGTGGAGGATCGGTTTTCCGCGACGATTGGGATGGCATCCTATCAGGATAAAGATACGTATTCATCCATGTTCAGCCGGGCGGATTATGCCTTGCTGGAAGGGAAAAAGAGCGGAAAGTCAACGGTTTACCTCTATCGTGAGAGACAGAAGGAACTGCCGCCGCCGGAGACGGCGGAAAACAAAGGGGCGGAGGATACCGGGATAGACCGGGATATGGAGCTTATCTGGATGGAGCTGAGAGAGAAAGACAGGCCTCAGGGAGCGTATTGCCAGGATTATGAAACCTTTAAGCGTCTGTACCGTTTTGTGGAGCGGGGGCTTATGCGTGCACCCTCCAGTGCATATACAATACTGCTGACGCTGGTGGATGATAACAAGGCATATGTCACCCTTCAGGATAAAGAGCATCTGATGATAAGCCTGGGGAAAACCATTAAAGCCTCCCTTCGGAGCGGGGATGTATACACACAATACAGCAGCTGCCAGTATCTGCTGATGGTTATGGGGACGAGCCTGGAAAATGCATGGAAGGTTGTGGAACGGGTCCGATCTAATTTTACAGGGGACGCACAGGAGTATTCCGTGTATATCGGTTCCAATATACGGCCGCTGCAGTCGGCCGGAAGGGGCCTTTCCCATATGGAGGACACAAGCATAAAGAGTGGATGCAGCGATGGCAGGGACAACTAAGGAACAGAATGGAGTGCGGACAAAAGAATGAATAGAAGGATGGAAGACAAGACAAGTTTGAAGGTACATATGTTAGGAGGCTTTTCCCTGGTTTACGGGGGGAAAACGATTCCCAATAATTATTCAGGAACATCTAAAATGATGCAGCTGTTCCAAATTCTTTTGTACGCAGGAAGGGACGGCATTCCCAGGGGCGAATTGATCAGCCGCCTCTATGAAAGAGAGAATCTGGAGGATGCAGGGGCAACGCTGCGGGTAAATATTTACAGGTTAAGAAAATACATACAAAAACTGAACTGCTTTGAAAATACGGACTGTATCTGGTTCCAGGAGGGGATTTACCGCTGGAATTACTGTGCCGTCCCATTGGAACGGGATACGGATCTTTTCCTCACGACAGCGGAAGCTGCTTTGGAAGAGGAGGATCCGGATAAAAAGGTGGAGCTGTTAAAGGAAGCCTGCCGGATGTACCGGGGGGAATTCCTGCCGGAGCTGGCGGGGGAGGAATGGGTGGCCATAGAGAGCTGCAAGTACCAGAAGCTGTATGTGGACTGTATTAATGAAGCAGCCGTTCTTCTGAAGGAACGGGGGCAGTTCGGCGAACTTCTTGAGCTGAGCAGCCAGGCCAGCAGTATTTATTATTTTGAAGAATATTACCTGATGCAGATAGACTGTCTGATGGCTCTCGGCCGGTATAAGGAGGCAATGGAAATTTATGAGACAGCCGCTTCCTTTTACTTTGAGGAGCTGGGGCTGGAGCCTTCGGAAGAGATGATGGACAGATTCCGGCAGATGAGGGAAAAAATCCATTACAACGCATCGGTAATCAGTGATATCAAGCATGGCCTTCAGGAAGGGGAAAACAAAAACGGCGCCTACTTCTGCAGCTATCCCGGCTTTGTGGACTGCTACCATATCGTCTGCCGTATGTCGGAACGGAGCGGACAGCCGGCATTTCTCATGCTCTGCACCCTGGTGGACGGGGAAGAACTTCCCCTTACAGAGGACGCAAGGCTCGGCAACTGCATGGATAAGCTCAAGAGCGCCATCCGCTCCGCACTGCGCCGGGGAGATTCCTTTACCCGCTATGGAAACAACCAGTTCCTGGTGCTTCTGGTGGGAATTAAACAGGAAAACTGTGCCATAACCCAGAGCCGGATAACCAACTGCTTCTTAAGCTATGGCCTGCGGGGAAAGATTACGGTACGTTACGAGATCTATCCCGCAACGGAAGAGGACGGGACAGCCGGAAACCTGCTGTTCCATCAGCCTTCCGACTGGCAGAATACCTGAGTGGGGATTGGAAGAAATGCCTTGTCCCGGGACATAAAAAGTACGCCGCTTTCAAATAAAAGCGGCGTACTTTTTATGTCCGGTTCCCTACTCCATATCCAGGTATTCCAGGAATTTAACAGCGTTATCCACATGATCCGAATTGATGACAATACCGAATAACGCATCATTAGTGACGGCATAAGCGCCGGTTTCCACTACCTTGGGGGCATCTGCAAGCTGGATCCCGATAGGAATTTCACCCTGATCATCCTCCGGCACATCATAATAAAAGAAACGATCCTGATACTTGTCAATCAGCTCCCGGGGAAGCACATCATTCAGATTGCAGAAATAGCCGGGTTCCGCATAATTGGTAAAGGTCTGGGTATCCGCCATGATTACATCCAGCTCCTTGGCGGCAACCAGCGCCATAAGCTTCTGCACATTTGCCATGGTATATTGATCCGTGGCCTCCTCCTGTATGGTGAAATTCATTTCCAGGGAAGTGGCGTATTCCTCGGTATCAATCTGTGCATATTCATTGAAACCATCCATAAAAGGTTCCGTATCCATTTCGGAATAGCCGTTGATAAACAATACGGATAATGCGCTGTCCTTGGCCGTGGCAATGGTGTAAATCAGGTTGCCTGCGAAAGCAATAACCAGAATGGTGACCAGCGTCGGCATCCTGTAATATTCCCAAAAATAAAGAAACTTTTCTTTTACGGTTTTTCCGGCCAGTTTCTTGTGCTGGGCTTTGATTTCATCTGAAACGGAATTTCCATCTGCCATATTCATCCTCACTTCCGCTGCTCGGTGCAGCTCTTTTGTCCTTTTTACTATGATAAGCGGTTGTTCAAATGATGTCAATGAAGCGTTTGGAACAACCTCTAAAATTTTTCTAAAATCCCTGTGAATTTTTGGCGAAACACAGGATTTGAAGGGATTCTTACTTGCAAGTTACAGGATTTTGTAATATCATATTACCTAAGAACGCGGCGGGTGAACTGTCTGGCTGAAAGGGTGGAATGTAAAATGGAGACTTACGTGGAATGTATGGTTAAGAAAAAACCGAGCGGGGCTATGGCGGCTCTGAAAATAGTATTGATTGGTATTGCTGCGGTTACCGGGCTGCTTGGGCTGATGGGGCTTATCGTTTTCCTGATTGTGGCCGTGGTGGCAGGTGTCGGGGCCTATTTTGTGAATCTGAATGCCAATCTGGAGTATGAGTACCTGTATGTGGACAAACAGCTTACCGTGGATAAGATTATGGCGAGGACAAGACGTAAAAAGGTGGAGACCTTTGATATGGAGAGAATGGAGATTCTGGCTCCCATCAAATCCTGGCATCTGGATGATTACAAAAACCGCCAGCTGAAGGAGATCAACTACAGCAGCGGTGTGGAGCAGCAGCCCGATATCCGTTACTGCATGATATATAATGGAGAGAAGAGGGTTATCTTCGAACCCAATGCGGCTATGGTAGCGGCAATTAAATCAATTGCACCAAGAAAAGTTTTTACGGATTGACAAGCGTCCGTAAGTCTGGTACACTTTTCAAAACACAAAACTGTCAGTAAGTTTACTGGCAGTTTTATATTCACATTTTTTTGAACTTTGTCCGTTCCCCACGGACAAAAAATCCAATCATTCAAATGAAAACAGGAGGAGAAGAAATGGGTCAGATTATTGGTGACGGCATTACCTTTGATGATGTGCTGCTGGTTCCGGCATATTCCAAGGTGATTCCGAATCAGGTTGACGTAACAACCTGGCTGACGAAAAAGATCAAACTGAACATTCCGATGATGAGTGCAGGAATGGATACCGTTACTGAGCACAGGATGGCGATTGCCATGGCGAGGCAGGGCGGCATTGGCATTATCCACAAGAACATGTCTATTGAAGCGCAGGCAGAGGAAGTTGACAAAGTTAAGCGTTCAGAAAATGGAGTTATCACCGATCCTTTCTCTCTTTCCCCGGAGCATACGCTTGAGGATGCGGACAACCTGATGGCGAAGTTCCGTATTTCCGGTGTCCCGATTACTGAAGGACGCAAGCTCGTTGGTATCATTACCAACCGGGATCTTAAATTCGAAACGGATTTTTCCAAGAAAATCAAAGAATCTATGACTTCTGAAGGACTGATTACAGCCAAGGAAGGCATCACGCTGGAAGAGGCGAAGAAAATACTCGCTAAGGCCAGAAAAGAAAAACTCCCTATTGTAGATGACAATTTTAATCTGGTGGGCCTGATCACCATTAAAGATATCGAAAAAACGATTAAGTATCCTCTTTCCGCGAAGGATGGACAGGGCCGTCTCCTCTGCGGTGCAGGTGTGGGTATCACTGCTAATGTGCTGGATCGCGTAGGAGCGCTGGTGGATGCCAAAGTGGACGTTGTCGTACTGGATTCCGCCCACGGACATTCTGAAAATGTGCTTAATTGCCTGCGTATGATTAAAGGAAAATATCCGGAGCTACAGGTAATTGCCGGAAATGTGGCTACCGGAGCGGCAACCAGGGATCTTATTGAAGCGGGTGCAGATGCGGTTAAGGTTGGTATCGGTCCCGGATCCATCTGTACCACTCGTGTAGTGGCGGGTATCGGTGTTCCCCAGGTAACGGCGATCATGGATTGTTACGCAGTAGCCAAGGAATACGGAATCCCCGTTATTGCGGACGGCGGAATCAAATATTCCGGTGATATGACCAAGGCTATTGCAGCCGGCGGCAGTGTCTGCATGATGGGCAGTATCTTCGCAGGCTGTGACGAAAGCCCGGGAACCTTTGAACTGTACCAGGGGCGTAAATACAAAGTATACCGCGGCATGGGCTCCATTGCCGCCATGGAAAACGGCAGCAAGGACCGCTATTTCCAGAACGATGCCAAGAAGCTTGTTCCGGAAGGGGTGGAAGGCCGCGTGGCATATAAGGGAACCGTGGAAGACACGGTGTTCCAGCTCATGGGAGGCCTGCGATCCGGTATGGGTTACTGCGGGACCCAGACGGTGGATGAATTGAAGGAAAACGGCAGATTCATCAAAATTTCGGCGGCATCCTTAAAAGAAAGCCATCCCCACGACATTCATATCACCAAGGAAGCACCCAATTACAGTGTGGATGAATAAGAGTAGATGTGCTTCCTTTGGAAGCAACCCAATTACAGTGTGGATGAATAAGAGTAGATGTGCTTCCTTTGGAAGCAACCCAATTACCGTGTGGATGAATAACAGAGCAATGATAATTGCAGAAACAAGCTGTCTCAATGGCCCTGCAGGGCTTTTGAGGCAGCTTTTTTATACCAGCAGCAATAAACAGGAAAGAAAGCAATATAGGAGAAAGAGGATATGGATTTAAAAGAAGTAAAGGAACGGATGCAGACCGGAAAGCTGTATTTCCCTACGGAGGAGGATCTGTTAAGCGAACAGGCGGAATGGATGGAACTCTTATATGACTTTAACAGCACACGCCCTTCGGAAGGGAAAAAGCGGGCAGAGCTGCTGGAAAAACTCCTGGGCGGGGTCGGAAAGAATTGTTATGTGGAACCGCCTCTTCATGCCAACTGGGGATGCAATACGTATATGGGCGACGACGTATATGCCAACTTTAACCTGACCCTGGTGGATGATGTGAAGATTACCATCGGAAGCCATGTGATGTTCGGCCCGAATGTGACGGTGGCTACGGCCGGCCATCCGGTGGAGCCGAATCTCCGTTCCAGGCAGGCACAGTATAACCTGCCGGTAAATATCGGGGATAATGTGTGGATAGGAGCGGGGTCGGTAATCCTGCCCGGCGTGACCGTCGGGGATAATACGGTCATTGGAGCAGGCAGTATTGTTACCAAGGATATCCCCGCCAATGTGGTGGCTTATGGCAATCCCTGCAGAGTGGTGAGGGAAATCGGGGAACGGGATCGGAAAATTTATTACCGGGATCGGGAGATCGATCTGGAGTAAGGCACCGCTGCCGGGATGTTCAGATCAGCAGCTGTTCCCCCTTTACCCGGACAATACCGGCATTATCCGGTTTATAGCGGGAGGCCATCTGGGAAAAAGGGGTGTTGTTCAGATATGCCATAAGTGACATGATAACGCCGCTGTGGGTAACCAGCAGAAGGGAATGGGAATGAGGGCCGGAGCGGGCGGCTTCGGTTTCCTCTTTCACCAGACTTCGCAGGGAGGGAAGCAGCCTGTCCAGCAGATCCTGGTAGGATTCCCCCATAGGTGTTCTCTGGTATCTCCGGTTTTCATACCATGCGGTGAATTCTTCCGGATACTGTTCCTTCACCTGGCCCCAGGTGAGACCCTCCCATAAGCCGAAATGGATTTCTTCCAGCCCATCCCTTACCACACATGCAACGCCCAGCGTTTCCGCCGCAATCTGTGCGGTCTGCAAGGCTCTTTTCTGCCGGCTGGTATATATCCGCTCCGGCCTGATGCCGTTGGTTTCCAGATGCTGTGCCAGCAGGGCGGCCTGGGCCACACCGCTTTCATTTAAGTCCGTATCCGCACTTCCCTGGATCCGTTTCTGTCTATTCCAGTCCGTTTCCCCATGTCTTGCAAAGAAAAGATTCATAATACGTTTCTCCTGTTTTATAATAAACGCAAACTCCGTATCTGCATTTTAGCATAGCCGGGAAAAGAAATCCATAAGCCGGCAGGGGAAAACGGGCAGGTAAAACCGCAGGGCGGGGGACAAGGGGCTGTGAACAGTAACCGATTGCGTGAAAAGTATCTTTGCCAAACCAGGAATGCATGGCTGAATAGCAGCAAATATGCTATCATAAAGATAAGGGAAACAAAGGTATCGTTTTGTTGCGTTATTGGGCGCGGATGGGAGCAGCAAATGAAAAGTACAGGAAAGGATCACAGGACGCGGGTAACGAAAATGCTCATCCGTAAAGCATTTACGGATTTGCTGAAGGAAAAACCCATTCAGAGCATAACCATTAAAGAGCTGTGTGAAGCGGCGGAAATTAACCGGGGAACCTTCTATTCCCATTATTCCGATATCTACGATTTGCTGGATAAAATGGAAGAGGAAATGCTGGCTGATTTTATTAAAGCGCTGGAACCTTTGCTGGAAACAGAGAAAGAGGATTTGACCCCGGTGAAAATTACTGCCGGTATTTTCCGCTGTCTCAAGGAAAACGCGGATATTTGCATCGTAACACTGGGAGACTATGGAGATAAGGAATTTGCACTGCGCCTGATTAATCTGGGCAGGGAAAAATGTGTGGAAGCCTATTCCCATTATTTCCAGTCCGCTACCGCTAAACAGATTGAATTTTTTTATGCCTTTGTCAGTGCGGGCTGTATCGGCCTGCTCCAGAAATGGCTGGCGGAAGGAATGGTAAGCAGTCCCGAGGAGATTGCTGCTATGGCGGAAAATATCATGATGTATGGTATGGGCGCACTGTTGGAAAAATTAAAGGAAATTTAAGAAGTCCTTTGTTAAAAAGATAAGGAAGCTGTGTTATACTTCCTTTCACGGAAAGAGGTATCACTCGTTTTCTGTTCAAAGATATGGTGTAAGGAGCTGCAGTATGCGAATTATCAAAAAGTTTATTGTAACCGTCATTGTTGTTTTTTTCATAGGGGGCTGTGTGGCGGGCGGACGTCTGCTATGGGAGGGATACCGGATGTATCAGGAGGTAATTGCCGGGGAGCCGCTTACGGATAAGGTGGAAGAAATCCGATCCAAACCGCATTACACTACCCTTGACCAGCTTCCTGATACGTATAAAAATGCCGTGGTGGCCGTCGAGGACAAGCGTTTTTATAAGCACGGAGGGATTGATCTCATTTCTACGTTCCGGGCCGTATTCATTAACCTGAAGGAAAAAAAGCTGGCGGAGGGAGGAAGTTCCATCACACAGCAGCTTGCCAAAAACATGTATTTTACCCAGGAGAAAAAATTTCTGCGGAAAGTCGCCGAGCTGTTTGTGGCGTTTCAGCTGGAGAAAAATTATAGCAAGGAGGAAATACTGGAGCTGTATGTCAATACGATTTATTTTGGCAGCGGCTATTATTGTGTCTATGATGCCGCCCAGGGCTATTTTGAAAAAGAACCCGGGGAAATGAGCGATTACGAAAGTACGCTTCTGGCCGGAATCCCCAATGCTCCTTCTGTTTATGCCCTGACCAACCGGCCGGAGCTGGCGGCTCAGAGACAGAGAACCGTAGTAGAATGCATGGTGGAACAGAAAGTTCTGACACAGGAAGAGGCGGAACATATTTTGGGGGAAGGAGAGCAGACGATACAGGACAATGAATAAAGTATTGATTGTGGAAGATGATACGCTGCTGAATACCACCCTTGCCTATCATATGCAGGGACGGGGAATGGAAACGGATTCAGCGTTCGGCTGTATGGACGCCAGAAAAAAGCTGGAAGCGAGATCTTATGATCTGGTCATTCTGGACGTAAACCTTCCGGATGGTGATGGCTTCTCCCTTTGCAGGCAGATCCGACGGGAATGGAAAACGGCGGTTATTTTTCTTACGGCCAATGATCTGGAAAGCGATATGCTCAAGGGCTATGATTTAGGTGCGGCAGATTATGTGACAAAGCCTTTTTCCACCCAGGTGTTCCTGAAAAAGGTGGAACGGCTGATGCAGCTGATTTCTCCGGAAAAGGAGCGGGCGGAGGATAGTTATGAAGATGAAGAGCTCCATATTGGCCTGCAGAGCATGACGGCATCCTTCCGCGGCAGGGACATTGCATTTACCCCTCTGGAATACAGGCTTCTCACTATTTTTATCCATAATCCCGGAATCGTCCTCACAAGGCAGAAGCTGCTGGAACGGCTGTGGGATGATCAGGGGAATTATGTGGATGAACACACGCTGACTACGGTTATCAGCCGGATGAGGAGCAAGCTGGAGGGGGCGCATCCTTATATTAAAACCGTTTATGGGATGGGATATCTCTGGAATGGGAAAGGCGGACGGTATGACGGCTGAGGACGGCGGGAACAGGAGAGGCGGGCGGATTATGTACGGACATACAGCGCGGAAACAGGAATGGCGGTTACCCCGCGGAAAATGGAACAGAACAGGTATCGGGGCGGGAATGCTTCTGACGGCTGCAGCGGCTGTCGGGGGCTTTTTTGCAGTTACCAAAGAAGCGGGGGTGCTGGCGGCCGGCGGGAGTGTCCTGGTGCTGGCGGCGATTTGGACGGCAGTCATGTACGAAGCCGAAAGGCGGGAACTGCAGACATTTATGGAGGATGTGGGAAAGCTGCTGGATACCATGGAAGGCGTTTGGAACAGGGAAGGGATGCAGAAGCCGGAAGAAATGTTCCGGGAGATTACCGGCCTGGAGGAAGAAACGCTTATATCACGGCTGGGAAGCAGATTCTGCCGTCTTTATGAAATGATGGAACATGCCCGGCTGAAGACGGAAGAGGAAAAGAAAAAATTACAGTCCCTTGTTTCGGATATTTCCCATCAGGTCAGAACGCCGGTGACCAATATGAAAATGATCGGTACGGCGCTGACGGAGCCTGCCGGCGGTAAGTCTCTCACGGCGGAAAAAAGGAAGGAATTCCTGGGAGCTATGAATGCCCAGGTGGAAAAGCTGAATTTTCTCATGCAGGCACTGGTAAAGACCTCCCGTCTGGAAACCGGGCTGATAACGCTGCACCGGCAGAAGGAATGCCTTTATGAAACATTGGCGGAGTCCCTGGGCGGCATTCTTTTTGCGGCGGAATCGAAAAAAATCGAAGTGGAAGCTGTCTGCCCGGAAAAGCTGCAGCTGCCCCATGATAAAAAATGGACGGCGGAGGCCCTTTTCAATCTTCTGGACAACGCGGTGAAATATACCCCGCCCGGCGGGAAAATCCGGGTGGAGGCAGTGCAGCAGGAGATGTATACCCGGATTGATGTGGCGGATACCGGAAAGGGGATCCGGGAAGAACACCAGGCCGCCATATTCCGCCGTTTTTACCGGGAAGAGGGAGTGGCTGGAATCCCGGGACTAGGCATCGGCCTGTATCTTGCCCGCGAAATTGTATCCATGCAGGGCGGTTATATCAAGGTAGTCTCACGGGAGGGAGGCGGATCCGTCTTTTCCGTTTACTTACTGAATACCGTTCCTTAAGAATTTTTTTCAGAATTTGTGACTTTTCTGCAACAATTTCACGATATCCTTGATACAAAGGAAGAGCCATGGCTGTGACACACAAGCCGGGTAAGGAATCATGAATTATGGTTTAGGGAAGGAGCAGAAATGACAATTTTACAGACAACGGATTTAAAGAAATATTATGGGGAAGAGCCAAATCTCACAAAGGCGCTGGACGGGGTGGACCTGTCAGTGGAGCAGGGGGAATTCCTGGCTGTGGTAGGAACCAGCGGGAGCGGGAAATCGACGCTGCTCCATATGATGGGCGGGCTGGATACGCCCACCTCCGGAAGCATAAAAGTAAGGGGGAAGGAACTGGCGGAAATGAATGATGAACAGCTCACTATTTTCCGCAGGAGAAATATCGGATTTGTATTCCAGAGTTATAATCTGGTCCCCATATTAAATGTATATGAAAATATCGTGCTGCCTGTGGAGCTGGATGGGGAACCGGTGGATCAGGCTCTGTTTGACCGGATCGTGGATATGCTTTCCCTGAAGGAAAAGCTGGAAAGCATGCCGAATCAGCTGTCCGGCGGGCAGCAGCAGCGTGTGGCAATTGCCAGGGCGCTGATTACCAAGCCGGCTATTGTGCTGGCGGATGAGCCTACCGGAAATCTGGACAGCCGTACCAGTGCGGATGTGCTGGGGCTTCTGAAAATGACAAGTGAAGAATTCCATCAGACAGTGGTGATGATAACCCATAATAATGAAATCGCCCAGCTATCCCATCGGATTGTGCGCATTGAAGACGGCAGAATCGCAGGGAAACAACAGGAGGTGTGATCATGTTAAAGAATCTGAATACGGGAATCATCCGGAGACTGGCGGCAAACAGCCTGAAATCGGATAAAAAGAGGAATCTGTTTCTTATCATTACGATTGCTTTCAGCGCCTGTCTCATGCTGACGCTGTCCCTGAAAATACTGGGGGATAATACGAAGCTGAATAGATATATGCGGGGAAGATATCAGACCGTTTTCTCAGACTTGCCGGAGAAAGATATCCGGAAGCTGCAGGAACAGCCGGAGGTGGAAGCTTCCGGGATGAAAAAGAACCTGTATACGGCCCGTATCAGGGACTATACGGTGGATGTGGAGTATGCCGATCTATCTGCCGCAAGTCTGCTTACGTACGGTAAGGTGCTGGGAAGCTGGCCGGAAAAAGAAAAGGAAATTGTGGTGGAAGAAGCCTATCTGAAGCACCTGGGCCTGCCTGTGGAGCCGGGGCAGAAGGTGACGGTGGATCTGGGTGATGGTAGCGAACAGGAATATATGGTCAGCGGCATTTTGCTGGGGGATAATGAGACACGGGTATACAGAATCGTTGTATCGAAGGATTATGTAAATTCCGTATATGGTGAAAATACGGGATATGAGATAAACATCCGCCTTAAGGATACGGAAAAGGACAATATGGATACCCTGAAGGCAAAGATACAGGCCTTTGCAGCCGCAAACGGCGTGGAAGAGAACAAGGTGTTCTACAGCTCCACATATTTCAGCCTGGGAGAAGATTTGCCCATAGAAAAGGTTCTGGCAATCCTGTTCTGCTGTGTCCTGATTGTCGTTGCCACATCGTTGGTGATTTACAGCCTGTTTTATATTTCCGTTGTGGGTAAGATCCAGGAATACGGAAGGCTGCGTGTGATCGGGACCACAAAGAAACAGCTCCGGAGGCTGGTGAGAAAGGAAGGGCTGTTTGTATCGGGAATTGCGGTCCCCATCGGGCTTTTACTGGGCTGCATCCTGGGTTTCCTGCTTGTCCCTGACGGATGGAAGTGGTCCATTACCCTGCTGTTTGTAGGAATTATTGCTGTAATAACCGAAACGGCCGTTATGATATCCATCCGGACACCGGTAAAAATCGCATCCTCGGTGTCCCCGGTTGAAGCCGTGCGGATCAGTGCCATGGATGATGGGGGCAAAGCCGGATCCCCAGCGCGTCGCTGGGGTTCCGGCCCTCGCGGCGGCCGTCAAGCGGAAATAAAAAACAGAAGGCGCAGGAAAATAACCCCTGTCAGCCTGGCCTTTCTGAATTTTTCCAGAAATAAAAGAAAAGCAATCCTCACACTTACCTCTCTGGGATTCACAGGCATGCTTCTGATGTGTGTTGCCGCATATCTGAATTCCGTGGATGATGATGCCATGTCGAGGGCCAGTTTCGGATTGGGCTGTGCGCATCTGGAACTGCAGCAGTCGGATGGGCGCAGCGATACCAGTGATGACAGCCTTACGGATTATTATACTAAGGTACAACAGGAGAATCCCCTGGATGAGGAGATGCTGCAGACGGTTAAGCAGATAGACGGGGTATCCGACGTACTTATATTCCAGGGATGCAAGTCCGATATGATTTTCCCGGAAATGAACGATTATGCAAGGGAGAACCCGAAGGAGCTTTCTTTCCGCAATATCGGGCTTACCAGGGAACAGATGGAGTCCTGCAGTGGTTATCTTGTGGAGGGGACGATGGATTATGATACCCTGGTGCAGAATAACGGAATCCTGATAGCCGATTCGGATAATCTGATTGGCCGTTTTTACGGGTATACCGCGAAGCTGGGAGACAGGATTCAAATAAAAACGGACACGGATACCACGGTGGAATTCCAGGTGATGGGCGTGTTAAAAGGACTTACATTGGGAATTGATGTGCCCTTCTTTTACATGCCGGATGCGTGCCTGCCTCTTCTGAAAACTACAGTTACTAATTTTAACACCCATTTTATGCTGGTGGGGGATCAGGAAAAGGAAGAACAGATAGAAAAAGCGATAATCGCACAGATGGAGGGATGGGATTCTATTGAGATCAGCTTCCTCAGTGACCTCAGACGGCAGTTGAGCCTTCAGATGGAACAGCTAAAACTCCCTCTTTATGGCCTGGTAGGATTTATCGCCATATTCGGTCTGCTGAACCTTATCAATACACTGCTTACCAATGTGGTAACGAGACGCCAGGAATTCGGAATCCTGCAGTCTGTTGGGATGAGCGGAAAGCAGCTGGCCTCCATGCTCAGGACAGAGTGCTTCCTGTATGTATCAGGCACACTTTTTCTGACACTGACGGTTGGCACGCTGGCAGGCTGGATACTCTGCCGGGTATTCGATCAGTTAGGAACCTTCGGAAAGCTGGTATTCCACTTCCCGGTCCTGCCTGTCCTTGTTTTTGCCTTCCTGCTGCTGCTAATCCAGATGTTTTTCTCCTGCTGGGCCGTGAGTTACTGCGGAAAGGAGTCTTTGGTACAGCGGATTAAGACGGAATAACCGATTACGGTTCCGTCCCCTCTGTGTCCGGGACATCCCACCGGCGGCCTCCCTTCCGGCCATGGTATGTTCCCTGCGTGGGCGCGTTCTCACAGCTTCCGCAGTAACCTAACCTGCCATATAATAGGGAACCACAATCCGGAAAACGGAATAAATAAGTGCTGCAGCGGTGAAGAAAATCAACAGGCCGGAAAGAATGGCCGGGATTTTTTCCGCCAGGCTGCGGCATTTTATTTTATCGGCGAGTTCCTGGAGAAGGAAACCGGTTTTGCGCAGCCCCAGAGTGACAAAATACATAAAAGCGGGAAGCATGGGCATCAGGTACCGGCCCTGGGGCTGGAAATCCCAGGTATAAGAATAGTAAACACACAGGAAGACAGGTATCACACAGGCCAGCACCATACACCCGTTAAAAAAGAAGCGGCGGATTTTTTCCTGCCAGGACAGATACAGGCCGCGCCCTATGGGCAGCATGCAGACCAGCAGGCCGACGGCAAAAATGCGGTAATAAATTTCATAAATATAATAGTGGGTGGGCAGGTTCATCGGGCCGAACATAGCCACAAAGCTTCTCACAAGAAGCGTGAAATAATCCGTACCGAACACCATGGCAAGCACGCCGATACCCTGGTTTTGGCAGGTCTGCCTCAAAAGCGGATGGAAATCCGGCGTACAGGTGGAAGCCACACAGAGGTTGCGGGCATTCATTCCCAGAAAGTCCCCGTGATAGAGGATTGCATTGCGGATAAACCACCAGCCCGCGCCCAGAAAAACCAGGGCCGAGATAAACGCACCTGCGCGGAACATGGGTTTCCAGTCCATGTAATACCGGTCAACGGGAGAGGCGGTGCCGTCCCGTGTGATGGTCCCGGCAGAAACTTTTCCTGCAAAACAGCTGATAAACAGTATGACAGTCACCACTACGGCGCCGTAGGCGTTATAATAGGACAGCGCGCAGAGGATAACCCCTGCGGCGGTCTGGATGCAGAGCGGGCGGGTAAACCCGTTTTTCATCCCGTCCAGTACGGCGGTAAACATGAGGATAACCGACAGGAAGGCGCAGGAATCCGTATTGATATAGGTATGCAGAAACAGGCTCTGGGGAAGGAATACCACCAGACAGGAAAAGAGCCATTGGGTCATTTTTTCCGGAAACAGCAGCTTGGAAAGCTTTCTTGTGAGGACGGCGGCCGCCATGCCGAAGAATACGTTCACCATACGGGCGGCTACGAGCAGGACATCAAAACGGTCGGTAAAGAGATCCACCGCGCGCAGAAGGAAACCCTCCAGTATGTAGGTAAGCATGGGCTGAAACGCGTAGGAACCGCCGTAACCGGGAATCAGTACCGCCGGATCGTCTCCTTTGGGAAGATATCCGTTTTCATAAATAAAGCGGACAACGCGGAAGCGGTTGATTTCATCCGGCCCCTCCCCGAAGGGCTGGAGCAGTACAAAGGTCATCATGCACACAAAAGCCAGGGAAAGGAAAAGGATTTCCGGAAACCGTTCATTTTTATAGAAACGACGTATTTTAGCCATAGATTACTCCTGTAATAAAATGGTTGCTTTGGTTGGCAGACATTGAGCCTGATAGATATAAATTTATTATAATCGAATTACCTCTAAATTTCCACAAAAATACTTGTCAGCGTAAAAAGGATGGGCTATACTGTTTGTGTAGGGCGTTTTGCCCATGAATTTAAGGTAGTACATGCGACTGGCGGAATGGTGGAGCACCACAGGGAGTATGTATGAAGAAAGCCGGCCGCCTGGGTACCCGTATGAGAGTAACCAGGGGGTTTTTTATTTTTCCGGAAAGCGAAGGATTTCCGGAAAAGTCCCTGTGGGGACACTTTATGAAAGAAGCCGCTGGAACGGCAGAATGGAGGAAGTTATGAAATTACTGTCTCTGGAAGACGAATTGAAAAACAACGCCTATCCCGGAAGGGGGATTGTGCTGGGGAGGACTCCCGATGGGAAAAAAGCGGTTGCCGCTTATTTTATCATGGGAAGAAGCGCCAACAGCCGGAACCGCATTTTTGCGGAGGAGGGGGAAGGTATCCGTACCCAGGCATTTGATGAATCCAAGCTGGAGGATCCCAGCCTTATCATTTATGCGCCGGTGCGGGTTCTGGGAAATAAAACCATTGTGACCAATGGAGACCAGACAGATACCATTTATGAAGGCATGGACAAACAGCTGACCTTTGAACAGTCCCTGCGCTGCCGGGAATTTGAACCGGACGGCCCCAACTATACCCCCCGTATTTCCGGGATCGTCCACATAGAAAACGGCGGCTTCAATTTTGCCATGTCCATACTGAAAAGTGACGACGGCTGTCCTGATTCCTGCAGCCGCTTTACCTATGCCTATGAAAATCCGGCGGCAGGAAAAGGACGCTTTATCCATACGTATATGCATGACGGAAATCCCCTTCCCAGCTTTGAGGGCGAACCGAAAATGGTGGAAATCAAGGGCGGGATTGATGAATTTACCGACCTGGTCTGGAACAGCCTGAACGAGGAAAACAAGGTTTCCCTGTTCGTGCGTTATATTTCCATAGATGACGGAACCTATGAAACAAGAATTGTGAACAAGAACTGTAAATAAAAACCGGCGGCACGGCGGCAAGCGCATTCCCTGCGTTTATCCTTGCATGGAACGGAAAAGGTAAGGAAGCGTTATACGAATAAATATACAGGAGAAAAAGAAATGAATGAAATTCAGTTAAAGTACGGCTGTAACCCCAATCAGAAGCCATCCCGCATTTATATGGAGGAGGAAAGGGAATTGCCGGGTAATTCACGAAGGGAATTGCCTGTCAGCGTACGGAACGGCAGGCCCGGTTATATCAACTTCCTGGATGCATTAAACGGCTGGCAGCTGGTGAAAGAGCTGAAGGAGGCGACCGGCCTTCCTGCGGCCACTTCCTTTAAGCATGTTTCCCCTGCAGGCGCGGCAGTGGGGCTTCCTCTGTCCGACACCCTGGCAAAGATTTACTGGGTGGATGACCTGGGAGAGCTTTCTCCTCTTGCCTGTGCTTATGCAAGGGCCAGAGGGGCAGACCGCATGTCCTCCTTCGGCGATTTTATTTCCCTTTCCGACATCTGCGATGCCGATACGGCAAGGCTGATTAAAAGAGAGGTATCCGACGGGGTAATCGCCCCAGGCTATACGGACGAGGCTCTGGAAATCCTGAAGCAGAAGAAAAAAGGGAATTATAATGTGATTCAGATCGATCCCTCTTATCAGCCGGATCCGCTGGAAAGAAAACAGGTGTATGGAATCACTTTTGAGCAGGGAAGAAATGAGCTGTGTATCGACGAGGCGCTTCTTTCCAATATAGTGACGGAAAATAAGGATATCCCGGCACAGGCCGTAATTGATATGAAAATCGCCCTCATTACGCTGAAATACACCCAGTCCAATTCCGTATGCTATGTGAAAGACGGCCAGGCCATCGGAATCGGGGCCGGACAGCAGTCCAGAATCCATTGTACGCGTCTGGCAGGAAGCAAGGCGGATAACTGGTTCCTGCGCCAGTCCCCCCAGGTGCTTTCCCTTCGCTTTGCAGACGGCCTGGGACGTGCGGACAGAGATAACGCCATAGATGTTTATATGAGCGATGATTATATGGACGTGCTGGCTGACGGTGTGTGGGAGAGGACTTTCAAGGAAAAGCCTCCGGTCTTCACAAGAGAAGAGAGAAAAGAATGGCTGGCTAAGCTGGAAAATGTAACCCTTGGATCCGATGCCTTTTTCCCCTTCTTCGATAACATTGACCGTGCGTACAGAAGCGGCGTGAAGTATATCGTACAGCCCGGCGGATCCGTGCGGGATGATGCGGTTATCGATGCCTGCAACCGATATGGGATGGCAATGGTGTTTACCGGAATACGTCTGTTCCATCATTAATCGGGAATGATTCCGGCCGGACATTCCTTTTCCGTCCCGGGGACACCGCTAAGCCGGCGGGCGGAAGGCCTTTCGGCAGATGCGGCGTTTGTGTAAAGTGAAAAAACGGAGCCTTCATTCCAAATTTTACCATTTGGATAAAGGCTCCGTTTTTCTATTGCTCCCAAAACGACGAATCAAGTTGAAAATTGATTACTGTGGATTGGAATTATTATTTTGCTGGCCGTCAGGTGTGTATCCCTGCTGTGGGCCGCCCTGCTGGTAATTGGGATCATATCCCTGCTGATAAGGGTTGCCGAAGCCCTGCTGGCCGTAGCCCTGCTGCTGGCCGCCGTTTTGCTGGTAGCCGCCCTGCTGATAACCGTTTGGCTGGTAACCATTCTGCTGGTAACCGCCGTAGCCTGCCCCATAGCCATACTGCTGCTGATAGCTGCCGCCGTATTTCAGGCTGTTATAGAATGCCGCATTGGTGATTTCCACATAAGGAGTGACATAAAGCCCCGCGAGGCCGCAAGTAATGCCAGCCAGGAGAAACCAGAGAATGAAAGAAAGATCCAGTACGAACTTATCCATCTTGTGTCCGTACATCATGGCTTTGCTTTCATTAATACAGTCCATAATCCCTTTTTCCGGATTTTCCGCAAGTATGTAATAAGCCTGGGAATAACGGTACATGGCAACGATTCCGGGAACCCACAGCAGCAGGGACCATGCGAATACAAAGAAGCCCATGACGATGTTCAGGCCCCAGATTTTCAGACAGTAACGGGCATAAGCGAACAGGTCGTTAATTCCGGCCGGCTGTCTGTTGATAACACGAAGCGTATATGCGGTATAACCCATCTGCAGAAAACCCGTAACCAGTGTGGAAACAAGGGAAAGCAGAAGGGAAGGTATCATCATACCCGCATAAATGGCGGCTGCAGCGTCCGGATCCGAAACAAGGGCGGTAAATGCGCTGGAAAAACCGGACATCATGGAAATTACAAAGCTGATTGCAGCAAGAATGACCATGTATACCAGAGAAACAAGGGCGGGGTGGGGATTGGCCTGCTGCATGGCAGCTTTGGCATCCATTTTCAGTTGTACGCGATCCATAGTAAGTATCCTCCTCAAAAAAGCATGTATTTTGATGCTCAAAATATGAAAACATTATATCACTACATAGTAAGATATGCTACCAAGAAACATAAATTTTACAATTATTAATGAGTTGACTGCTTTCCGGGTTTAAAAATGCGGTCAATAAATATTTCCCACCTGCGCGGACTTGTCTGAACTATTACGGAAAAAGCCGGAAAACGGGGATTTCCCGTATTTTTTCTTTGCGTATTCCGAATACTTATGATAAGATAGTCTGTAATAATAAAGTAAGGTTCAAGGAGGGAGTACCCGCCTGGTAAGGAAGGCCAAAAACCCGGATGCAGTGTATGCCGGGAGCGGCCGCAGGAGGCGGGAAAAAGAGCATGAGTGAGATAAGCAAGAATTTTATTGAACAGATAATTGATAAGGATCTGGCTGAGGGCGTATATGAGACGGTGCACACCCGGTTTCCGCCGGAACCGAATGGATATCTGCATATCGGACATGCCAAAAGTATCCTTTTAAATTCCGGGCTTGCCAAGGAATACGGCGGAAAATTCAACCTCCGTTTTGATGATACAAACCCCACTAAGGAAAAGCAGGAATTCGTGGAATCCATTAAGGAGGACGTGAAATGGCTGGGCGCCGATTGGGAGGACAGGCTTTTCTTTGCCTCCAATTATTTCAGTCAGATGTACGAGGCGGCCGTTAAGCTGATTCAAAAAGGGAAAGCTTATGTGTCCGACCTCACTGCGGAGCAGATCCGGGAATACAGAGGTACGCTGACGGAACCCGGCAAAGAGGATCCGGGCAGCAGCCGGAGTGTGGAAGAAAACCTGGAGCTGTTCGAAAAAATGAAGGAAGGCGCATATGCTGACGGGGAAAAGGTTCTCCGCGCCAGAATTGATATGACTTCTCCAAACATGAACATGCGGGATCCGGTGATTTACCGTGTGGCCCATATGAGCCATCATAATACGGGAGATACCTGGTGCATTTATCCCATGTATGATTTTGCCCATCCTATCGAGGATGCCATTGAAGGGATCACCCATTCCATCTGTACGCTGGAATTTGAAGATCACAGGCCATTGTACGACTGGGTGGTCAGAGAGCTGGAGTATCCCCGCCCTCCTAAGCAGATAGAATTTGCCAAGATGTATCTTACAAATGTGGTGACCGGCAAGAGATATATCAAGAGACTGGTGGAGGACGGCATTGTGGACGGCTGGGATGATCCCCGCCTTGTGTCCGTTGCGGCTTTGCGGAGAAGGGGCTTTACCCCGGAAGCCATTCAGATGTTTGTGGATTTGTGCGGCGTTTCCAAGAGCAACTCCTCCGTGGATTATGCCATGCTGGAATACTGCATCCGGGAAGATCTGAAGCTGAAAAAGCCCAGGGTAATGGCGGTTCTGGATCCTGTCAGACTGGTAATTGACAACTATCCCGAAGGACAGATCGAGATGCTGGAGGCGCCCAATAACCTGGAAAATGAAGAACTGGGCAGCCGGCAGATTCCTTTCGGGAGAGAATTATATATCGAACGGGAAGATTTCATGGAAGAGCCTCCCAGAAAATATTTCCGCCTTTTCCCGGGCAATGAGGTACGTCTCATGAATGCGTATTTCGTCACCTGTACCGGTTTTGAAAAGGACGCGGACGGCAATGTCACGGTGGTGCATTGTACCTATGATCCGGAGACAAAATCCGGAAGCGGTTTCAATGCCCGTAAGGTAAAGGGAACCATCCACTGGGTATGTGCCGGTGAGGCCTTTAAGGCGCAGGTCCGTCTGTATGAAAATATTATCGACGAAGAAAAAGGTGTCTATAATGAGGACGGCAGCCTGAACCTGAATCCCAATTCCCTTGTGGTCAAGGAATGCTACCTGGAGCCTTCCCTGAAGGAGGCCTCCGCTTTTGAAAGCTTCCAGTTTGTAAGACAGGGCTTTTTCTGTGTGGATTATAAGGACTCCAAACCCGGTGAACCGGTATTCAACCGCGTGGTATCATTAAAGAGTTCCTTCAAGCTGCCGAAAACGGATGGTAGATAATACAGGAAAGAAAGAATGAATGATTTGGCGATTCAGCTGACGGATGACGGCAGCAAACATCTGTATGAACAGATATATGAATACATCAGAGATGAAATTAAGGAGGGGAAGCTTCTGGCAGGAGAGAAGCTTCCCTCCACGCGTTCCCTGGCGGAATATCTCCAGGTCGCCCGCAGCACGGTGGAGCTGGCCTACGGGCAGCTGCTTTCGGAGGGCTATATAGAATCCTCCGCATACAGGGGCTATTATATCTGCCGGGTGGAAGAACTGTATCAGATTATGACGGATATGTCGGAGAAGAAGCAGCGTCTGCCGTACCCCGCAGGTCATCCTTTTGCCGGGGAAGAAACGGCAGGAACCGGCACGGCAGCAGGGGAAAGGGCCGGGAAACCATTCGCTTATGATTTTTCACCCAATGCCGTGGATATGAGCGTTTTTCCTTTCGGCACCTGGCGGAAAATTACGAAGGATATCTTAAGCGGTGACCGGAAAGAGCTGTTTGCGTTAGGAGAACCCCGGGGAGATGCGGAATTCAGAAAGACCATCTGCCGTTACCTCCATTCCTCCAGAGGGGTGAACGCATCTCCGGAGCAGATCATTGTGGGGGCGGGAAATGATTACCTGTTACTGCTTCTGCAATATATTCTGGGGAAAAATATCCGCGCCGCGTTTGAAAACCCTTCCTACCGGAGAGCCTACCGTATTTTTTCCTCTTTTGCGGCAGAAACCGTGACGGTTCCTGTGGACGAAAGCGGGATTTCTGTAAAAGAGCTTGCCCGCAGCGGGGCGGATGTGGCCTATGTCATGCCCTCCCATCAGTATCCCACCGGTGTGGTAATGCCTATCGGAAGGCGGATGGAGCTTCTGAAATGGGCGGCGGAAGAGAAAGACAGATATTTGATCGAGGATGATTACGACAGTGAATTCCGGTACCGGGGAAAACCGGTGCCCTCCCTGCAGGCCTCCGACACGGCGGGAAAGGTGATCTATATCGGGACCTTTTCCAAATCCATCGCCCCGGCGATCCGTGTGAGCTACATGGTGCTGCCCCCGGCCCTGCTGAAGCGCTACGAAAAGGAATGTGCCTTTTTTTCCTCCACCGTATCCAGGATTGATCAGACGATACTGAACGAGTTTATTCGAAGCGGGGCGTTTGAAAGGCATTTGAATAAAATGAGGAAGGTATATAAAGAAAAGCATGATATCCTGCTGGAAGAGCTGCGGCCATTCCTGAAAAAATACCGGCTTTCAGGGGAGTATGCCGGCCTGCATGTGCTTCTTTCTTCCAAAGGGGCGGCGGACGAAGAGGCGCTTATCCGGAAGGCGGAGGAAAAAGGGGTGCGGCTTTATGGTCTGCATGAGGCTGCCCTGGAGCCAGTGGAAAAAAAGGAAGCCACCGTGCTGCTGGGGTATGCCGGCCTGAAAAAAGAAGAGATAAAAGAGGGGATTTCCCTGCTAAAAGGGGTACTGTAGATAGGACAGCGGTGTAAGGAATTGCAGGAATGAAAGGAGAGGGTTATATGGAAATTGAAAATCTGGTACAAAGACAGCGTGCTTTTTATCATACGGGACGGACAAGGGATGCGGCCTTTCGTATCGCGTCCCTGCAGAAGCTGGCGGAACAGATAGAAAAGTATGAGAAGGATATCAATGAAGCGCTGAGGAAGGATCTGAACAAATCTGTTTTTGAAGGATATATGACGGAGGTGGGACTTACACTGAGTGAAATCCGCTTTCTGGCGAAGCATACGGCAGCCTGGAGCCGCCCGAAGAAGGTACGCACGCCTCTGGCCCAGTTCCATGCGAAAAGCTTTGTGGTGCAGGAGCCTTATGGAGTGTCTCTGGTGATGTCCCCCTGGAATTATCCTTTTATGCTTTCCCTGGAACCTGCCGCAGGCGCCATCGCGGCGGGAAACTGCTGTATCATCAAACCCTCGGCCTATGCCTGTGCCACTTCGTCTGTTCTGAAGAAAATTATTGGCGAAACCTTTCCCGAGGAATATGTGGCGGTTGTGGAAGGCGGAAGGCAGGAAAATACGGAGCTGCTGGAACAGGAATTTGATTATATTTTCTTTACCGGCAGTGTATCGGTGGGAAAGCTGGTGATGGAAAAGGCAGCGGCCCATCTCACCCCTGTCACGCTGGAGCTGGGCGGGAAAAGCCCCTGTATTGTGGAGCGGGACGCGAAGCTTTCCCTGGCGGCAAAACGGATCGTGTTCGGCAAATTTTTAAACAGCGGTCAGACCTGTGTGGCGCCGGATTACTGTTTTGTCCACGAGGCGGTGAAGGACGAATTTATAGGCTGCCTGCAGAAATGGATTGACAAATTGATTGGAAAGCAGCCTTTCAGCAATCCGGATTATCCGAAGATGATCAATGAAAAACATTATGACAGGGTGCTCGGGCTTATAAAAGGAGAAAGCGTGGTCACAGGCGGCTGCGGCAAACGGGAAACGCTGCAGATCGCCCCTACTGTTTTGAAGGATGTCGGCGCGGATGCCCCGGTGATGCAGGAGGAAATTTTCGGGCCTGTGCTTCCGGTGCTGACTTACCGGGATATCCATGAGGTGGAGCAGTTTGTGGCCGGCCGGCCGAAACCTCTTGCCCTCTATCTGTTTACCGGGAGCCGGGAAACGGCCGACCGGATTCTGGGAACCCTTTCCTTTGGCGGCGGGTGCATCAATGATACCATTATTCATCTGGCTACCTCACAGATGGGATTCGGAGGCGTGGGTGCCAGCGGAATGGGGGCATATCACGGGAAAAAGAGCTTTGAAACCTTCAGCCATGCCAAATCCATTGTGGAAAAATCCACATGGATGGATATGCCCATTCGGTATATGCCTTATACGAAAGGGAAAGAGAGCATTTTGCGGAAGGTTCTGCGGTAGGGCAGGTGCTGCCGGGGCAAAGGTTCCCGCCCGGGGTGCGGTGTGGTTCCGCTATGGCTGCGGCGGAATCCATTTTTTTATCGGCACCTGTGAAGCATATTTGATTGGAATAACAAAGACAGAAGGAGAGAGCGCATGGAAAAGCAGGTTTTAGTTTATGAATTTAAAGGACTGCGGCTGGGGCAGATGAGTAAGGCTTTGGAGAAGCTGCCCTGTAAGATGCGGGTGGTGGAACGGGAAGAGTATGGAATGCCGTTAGGATATCTGGCAGGACTGGAGAAAAAGCCTGTTGCAGGAAAGCGGTATGAAGGAGAAGGGCTGGAGCAGGAAATGGTGGTATTCGCCGGTTTTGTGGGAGAGGATATCGATATGGCCCTTAAGGCGTTTTGCGAACATGGATTGGCGGGAGTGGGGCTGAAGGCGGTGGTAACGGAAACCAACAGGGGCTGGAACTCTTTGCAGTTGTTTGAGGAGCTGAAGAAGGAACATGCAATGATGCATGGAAAATAGAGTCCGATACTTTGCGGCAGGCTGCGGGGCATCTGATTTGCAGGACGGTGAGGAGAATGGGAACAGGGGATAACGCGGATTTTTTGGAGGAGGCCGGGATAAAAAAGGCTTCCTCCAAAGTTACGTTAAGTAAATGGATACTGCGCATGGTGGGAATTCTGTTGGGGATTCTTGCGGTGGGTATCAGCGTAAGCGCTTTTTTGGGAGGTTATATCAGGAAGCAGGCGGAGGAATCTATCAAGTCGGCTACAGAGTTCTATGCTAGGCAAATGGATACCACGTTCCGGGATATTAATGACTATATGGGGGAGCTGGTTTTTCAGGATAAGGATGTCGCTATGACACGGTATGCGTCGGATACGCTTTTATTTATCCAGGCGGTGCAGAAGATTAATGAAAAGCTGGAATTTTACAGGGTAAAGCTGGGCGGGGATTTTACTTTTTTTATTTATTATCCGGAGCTGGATTATTTCGCCTCCTCGGAACGGGGAGAACGGGAGATTGTGGAATTTGCAGAATTGAAAAAGGCTGCAGCGGGGTACATAATGGAGGACTTTGCAGCAGAAGGGATCCATGCCGGAAAAAAATGGCGGATTGCTGAAATCGGGGGAAAGAAGTATGTGTTGAATTATATATTCTTTGACGAGTGGTATGCCTGCTGTTTTATCGAAGCGGACAAGCTGGCGGATTCCGCGAATGTGATACACCTGGGCAGGGAATCCTATGTGACGCTGGTGACCGCGGACGGCATTCCCAGCAATCATACGGCAGAATTGGAAGCAGGAGGATTTTACAAAGAAAATACCGGTGAGTCCCGGCTGAACACAAATGTGTTCGGCATGAAATATACCATAATCCATCAGCCGTTGGAATACGCCCGGTTTGGCATCAGCGTTGTGGTACAGAATAACCGCAGCATGATGACGGTAGTCGTTCTGCAGGTTATTATTGTCCTTTTTATCCTGGCCGGTATTGGAATTGCCGCTGTTTCGCTGTTCCGGGTAAAGAAGCGGGTAATAGAGCCTATGAAATTATTCAGTCAGAACCTGATGAAAATCCGGGAGGACAGCCAGGAGGTTTATTATGACAATGTGGAGATTGCGGAACTGGCGGAGGCAAATGCGCTGTTCCGTAATATCTGCGGGCAGATGAAGGAAATGAAGATACGGATGTACGAACAGGAGCTTGCCCGGCAGAAACTGCAGATCGACTATATGCACCTGCAGATACAGCCGCATTTTTACATAAACTGTATGAGCCTGATTTATAATATGGCGGTAATGGGGGAGGACGATACAATCCAGCAGCTTTCCGCCTGTGTATCGGATTATTTCCGTTATATTTTCCGGGCCGACGGGGAACGGATAAGCCTGAGAGAGGAGCTGCGGCATGTGGGGAATTATCTGGAAATCTGCAGGATCCGTTATAAGGAGCGTCTTACTTTCCGGGTGGAAGAGGGGGAGGGAACCGGTGAGGTGGATATCCCGCCTCTCCTTTTGCATACCTTTGTGGAAAACTCCGTGAAATATGCGGCGGGCAGTGGAAAAGCAACAGAAATCCTGGTATGTGCACGACAGATGGAAGAGGAAGGAATCGTGGAAATCCGGGTAGAGGATAATGGGACCGGTTTTCCGGAAAGTGTGCTGGAGAGTCTGCGGGCAGAAGAGGATATCGTAACGGAGAAAGGTACACGGATAGGTATCCGCAACGGCATCACCAGGCTGGCACTGATTTATGGCCCTGCGGCCGGCGTACGTTTTGAAAACAGAGAAGAAGGCGGTGCCGGAGTGATTATCAGGCTTCCTGCTGCGGAAAGAAGAGAGATGGCATGAATATACTTCTGGTAGATGATGATTATTATATAGTTGATACGGTAAAATCCATGATTGACTGGGAAAAAATCGGCATTGACGGTATTTATACCGCGCTGGATGCGGCGTCTGCCCGGAAGATCATGGAAGGGATTCCTATTCAGATCATATTGTGTGATATTGAAATGGGAAAAGAGTCGGGGCTGGATCTTGTGGAGTGGGCAAGGCAGCAGGGAAATGGGGCAAAGGTGATTTTCCTGACGAGCTATGCGGATTTTTCCTATGCACAAAAGGTGGTAACCCTGCAAAGCTTTGACTATCTGCTCAAACCGGTGCAGTTTCCCCTGCTGGAAAGCCGGCTGCTGAAGGCTGCGGAGGAGATTTCCCGGGAAGAGGCATATCAGGCCAATCTGGAAAAATGGATGAATTCCCAGACCGTGCGAAAAGAAAGCTTCTGGAGGAAATTATTGTTTGAAGATTCCGATGATAAGGCCGTATCCCGCTGGATGGAAATTTTTGGCGTGAAATACGGGCAGGAGGAGAGCTTTCTTTATATCTGTATTTCCATTTATGATTATGAAACGATTTATGAATCCCTGGAACGGGGAATGTTTGATTTCCTTATAGGAAATATCACCCACGAGATTTTTTCCCGGGAGGGATATGAGGTACAGGCATTGTTCCGTACGGATTCAGAAGATGCTTCCCAATGGAACATGGTGCTTGCGCATCCCGGGGGGACCGGCAGCCGGGAAGCGCTGGAGCAGCTTGGGGCAGAATATATTGATCAGATAGATCAGGTAATGCACAGCAAGGTAAGCTGCTATGTGGGCAGCAAAGCGCCCCTTCGGGAACTGGCAGCGGAAGCCAGGGCAGTCATGCGGATGCAGGAGGAGGATGTCCTGGGCATACGGAAGGTTAAGTTCCTTTCCGATTATGAAGAAAAGGAGATTCCCTATGTGGAGCCGGCCTTTACACTGTGGGAAGAGATGCTTTTACAGGGAGAGACGGAAAAACTGGTGCGGGAAATCAGCCTGTATGAAAACGGTCTGGAAATAAACGGAACCTGCAATGCCGGGACCCTGAAGCTTTTTCTTGGAGATTTCCAGCAGATGATATCTTCTGTTCTGCATAAAAAATGTATTTCCATGAACCGCCTCATGAAGGAGCCTGCGTTTTCCGATTACCGGGAAGCCACCCGTTCCCTCTATCACTGCCGCCGTTATACCGAACGTGCGGTCAGAAAGGCCGCAGGCTATATCCGGTTTGTGGGCGAGGAAAAATCGGTGGTAGATGTGGTAAAAGATTATATTGAGGGACACCTGGACGAAGAACTGACCCGTGAAGATTTTGCCGCCCTGGTGTTCCTGAACGCGGATTATCTTGCCAGGCTATTCAAACAGGAAACCGGTCTGTCCATCGGAAATTATCTGGTGGAACAAAGAATGGGAAAAGCAAAACAGCTCCTCGCCTGCACCGCAAGGCCCGTAAATCGGATCGCTGTGGAAGTGGGGTATACCAACTTTTCCTATTTTGCCAAGCTCTTCCGTAAAACAACCGGAATGACCCCAAACGAATACCGTAAATCCAGGAAGAACTCTGCCGGATAATACGCGTACCCTCTCCTGTCTGACCCAAACGGTTTTCCTTCTCATGTCTGAATTTTATCATTTTCCCTCTGAATTTTGTTAGAACTGCCCACCCCACAGTTGTATAGTAAACTTACACCTGCAGACACGTCCGTTTGTACGGCTGTCTGCAGGAATGAAACTGGGGAGGTTTTTGATGCAGACAAAGGTTATAAAAAGAAAAGGAAAAGGGAAGCAGTTCCTGCCGGTCTACCTGATGATGCTTCCGGGGCTCCTGTATCTGTTTATCAACAATTACATGCCCATGGCAGGTCTGGTGGTAGCCTTTAAACAGGTTAATTTTTCAACCGGAATCTGGAAAAGTCCCTGGGCAGGGCTGAAAAACTTTGAATTCCTGTTTACCACGGATGAAGCTATGGTGATCACGCGGAATACCATACTGTACAATCTGGCATTTATTGTTATCGGAATTGTCCTGGGTATTTTCCTGGCAGTCCTGATTACGGAGGTGGCGAATAAGACACTGAAGAAGCTGTATCAGAGCGCTGTCCTGGTTCCGTTCCTCATGTCGATTGTGATTGTCAGTTATATTGTTTATGCGTTTCTGGGAGCGGAACACGGACTGCTTAATAATTCGGTTCTGCCCCTTCTGGGAAAGGAACCGTTCAGCTGGTATACCCAGCCGCAGTACTGGCCGTTTATCCTGGTTTTTGTACACACCTGGAAGGGGATTGGTTATGGATGCCTGATCTATATTTCCACAATAAACGGAATCGACAAGTCCCTGTACGAAGCGGCCGGCCTGGATGGCGCAGGGATTATGAAGCAGATACGTTACGTTACCCTCCCTTGTCTGAAGGGGACCGTAATAACCCTGACGCTGCTTAATATCGGTAAGATTTTCTATGCGGATTTCGGGTTGTTTTATCAGGTGCCAATGAATTCCGGGCAGTTATATGATACCACCAATGTGATAGACACCTATGTATACCGCGCACTGCTCCAGCTTGGGAATTCCGGAATGGCGGCGGCAGCAGGCTTTTACCAGTCTGTGGTGGGGTTCGTCCTTGTGATGATTTCCAATGGAATCGTGAGGAAGACGAGTTCGGAAAATGCATTGTTTTAGGAGGGCGGAAAAATGACGCGACACAACCGCAGATTTCAAATATTTGCAAATAGCATTCTGTTACTGATGGCAGCGGGGATTGTGCTTCCTTTTCTTCTGTTGTTTATGTCGTCTATAACAGAAGAAAATACGCTGATTCAGAATGGGTATTCCTTTTGGCCGGAAACATTCAGTATGGCGGCTTATTCCTATATATGGAACCAAAGAGGACAGATTTTCAGGGCATATGGGATTACCATAATGGTAACTGTCATTGGCACATCGGTCAATATACTGCTGTCTTCCCTGCTGGCATACGGGCTGTCCCTGAAAGAGCTTCCCGGCAAATCGGCATTGACATTTTACGTATTTTTTACCATGCTGTTTAACGGAGGACTGGTACCTACCTATTTGATGTACACCGGTATCTTCCATATCAAAAATACAATTTTTGCATTAATTATCCCCGGTTTCTTAATGAGCGCCATGAATGTCCTGCTGATAAGGACCTTCTATCAGACAAGCATTCCGGACGCACTTTACGAAGCGGCTGAAATAGACGGTGCGGGACATCTGAAAATATATGCCTGCATTGTCATACCCCTTGGAAAACCAATCATGGTAACTATGGGACTGTTTTCCGCATTAAACTACTGGAATGACTGGACAAATGGGTTATATTATCTGTCGGGAGATAAGGGCTATGCGCTCTACAGCATTCAGAATCTGCTGAATGAGATGATTTCCAAGATAGAGTTCCTGTCCTCCAATTCAGCGGCCGGCTCGATCAGCTCGGATTTATCTCAATTACCGTCCACATCAGTCCGTATGGCAATTGCTTTTGTGGCAATGCTGCCAATGCTTATGATTTATCCATTCCTGCAAAAATATTTTCAGAAGGGTATTGCCTTAGGGGCGGTAAAAGGATGACGAACCAATTCATATAAAAAAATATGGGGAATAAAGGAGAGATTACTAATATGAGAAAAAATAAGCTGTTACATAAAGCGGCTGCGGTTCTGCTGGCAGCTTCGATGGTATTATCAGCCACAGGCTGTACAAGCAAGGCGCCGGAAGCCGGGGCGGTACAGTCAACCGGAACCGGGAGCGCGGCAGGCGGAAACGGAGACACTGCGGCAGCGGATGAAGCGGTTGACAGCTCAGAACCTTATACCATTACCTGGGCATATATCGGCGCGACCTATCAGGATACAGATTTGGTAGAAGCGGAAATGAATAAAATCCTGCAGCCCAAATTTAATTGTACGATTGATATCATCGGGTTTTCCTGGGGCGAGTATACACAAAAGCTTAACTTAATGCTATCCGGAGAGGAACCGCTGGATATGGTTCCGGTAATTTATGGGAATGGGGCAAGCTATCTCAATAATGGACAGATTATTGACATGAAAGAACTGATAGACAAATATGGGAAAAATATGAAAGAAGTGGTGGGAGAGGATACCCTTTATGTATGTAATGTGGGCGGAAAAATATATGGAGTGCCTGTTTTCAAGGAGTACTCCGTGGATGCAGCAGTGATGCTCAGAAAGGATTTACTGGAGGAAGCCGGTTTTTCGGTAGACGACATCCATTCCATTGACGATTTGGGGCCTGTTTATGAAAAGGTAAAAGAAAAGCATCCGGAGATGGTGATGCTGGCAGGAAGGAAGGGGGAAACCCCCGCGGTGGCAGCTCTCTGGTGTGATAATCTTTCCGACGGTTTCGGTGTGATAATGCCGGAAGATAAAGAAGGCAAAGTGGTAAATTATTATGAATCGGAGCAGTTTAAACATAATGCGGAAGTGATTTATGAATATGCCCGGAAAGGATACCTTTCCAAAGACTGTGCAACTATGAACGACGGGAAAAAGCCGCAGGTAAAAGCGGGAACCGCATTTTCCTATTTCACGCCCACCAAGCCCGGTGTGGAACTGCAGGACTCTCTGGATACCGGCTATGAAATGGTTTATGCACCTCTGACAAGCACCTTCCGGGCAACCTCGCAGATGGCCTGGATCGGATGGGGAATCGGCAAGAACTGCAAATATCCGGAACGGGTAATGCAGGTTCTGGATTATATGTATGCAAGCCCCGAGCTGATGAATCTGTTTAACTGGGGGATTGAGGGCAGACACTATGTGTTTGCTGATGAAGAAAAGGGTATTATAACTTATCCGGAAGGCGTTAATGTACAGAATAAAACCTATGGGCTGAATATGGGATATGAAATGCCGAACCAGACGATTGCTTATGTATGGGAAGGAAATGAACCCTCTGTCTGGGAGGAATACCGGAAATTCAATTCCGCTGAACCGCTCATTTCCACAGGCTTCATCTTTGACAATTCCAATGTCCTCACAGAGATTTCGGCACTTACCAATGTGCGGGACAAATATATTGATGCCATTGGATCCGGCGCCGTGGATCCGGCGGCTGCCATCCCTGAAATGAATGAGGCATTGAAAAAAGCCGGTCTGGACAAGGTTATCCAGGAAAAGCAGGCACAGCTGGACGCCTTTATCGCATCCAAATAACACACGGGTAATTCAGGTAACTGTACCAACCGGCAAAAAGAAAAAGGAAACGTGTATGAAAGTAATTCTGATTTTGATGGATACCTGCAACCGGCATATGCTCTCGGTTTATAATCCCCATGCAAAAGCAAAGACGCCGAATATTGAACGGTTTGCACGGCGCAGCCTGCTGTTTGACAACCACTTTATCGCCTCCGCACCCTGTATGCCTGCCAGGAGGGACATCCTCACAGGGAGAATTCATTTCCTGGAAAGAGGCTGGGGACCTATTGAACCCTATGATGTGACACTGCCCCGCCTTCTGCAAAGCGGCGGGGTTTTCACCCACATTGTGACCGATCACAGCCATTACATGGAAATCGGGGGAGAAGGCTATCTGCAGCAATACAATACCTGGGACTTTCAGCGGGGACAGGAGACGGATGTGTGGGTATCCAGAATAAAGGATCCGGAGGAGCCACGGCCTCATCTGGGAACCGTATACCGGCAATACCAATGCAACCGTACCAGATTTGCCGGAGAGGAAGACCGGCCCACCCCCAGGACCTTTGCTTCAGCGATACAGTGGCTGAAAGATAATGAAGGAGAAGATCATTTTTTCCTGACGGTAGAAGCCTTTGATCCGCATGAGCCGTTTGACGCTTCCGAAGAATTCAAGGCTATGTATCCCGATGATTTCCCCTGTTTTTATGAATGGCCCCGATATTCCGCCCTGAACAGCGAAGAAACCCCGGAAGCTATTGCCCATCTCAGAAACCAGTATTATGCCACGCTGTCCATGGCGGATAAATGGCTGGGTAAGCTTCTGGATGAGGCGGACAGGCAGAATCTGTGGGAAGATACCTGTATCATATTCACTTCGGATCATGGACATATGCTGGGCGAACACGGCGTGACCGGCAAAAACAGATACCATGCCTGGGATGAAATGAGCCGAATCCCCCTTCTGGTACATATGCCTGAAGATTTCCGTGCCGGAGAACGGATAGCCGGCCTGACCCAGAACACGGACCTGTTTCCCACCCTCCTGGAATATTTCGGAATGGATCCGAAAAAATGCGGCTGCCCCCCTGTCCACGGGCACTCCTGGATGCCGCTGATTACCGGAGAAAAAGAAAAAATAAGAGATTACGCTATCTATGGCTGGTTCGGACAGCCGGTGAATATTACGGACGGAAGATATACCTATTTCCGGGCGGCTGCCCGGGAACAGAATACTCCCTTATATGCCTATATGGCTTCCCTGACAACCTATGAAAGATACCTGGGCTGGGATATGCCGCAGATGGTTACCTGCGGGAGATATCTGAAACAGTGCCCCATTCCGGTATACCGGCTGCGCATGGATCCGGGAACAAAAGAACCTCCTTATCTGGATATAGGCATCAGCCGTCTTTATGACACATGGAAAGATCCCGCACAACAGGATCCGATAACCGATAAAGAACGGGAAGAAAAAATGTGCCGGGAACTGGCTGTTCAGATGAAGGTTCATGATGCCCCTGAAGAACAATTCCAAAGATTGGGACTGGAGCAATACAAAGATATAAATACTATATAACAACCGTTTGCGATAAAATCTTTCCGTCGCTGGCAAGTGAAAATACTGACAAAAATAACGGTATAAACCTTATAATGACGGAATTAAAGCATAAAACAAAGAAAAAGGATTGCGTGAAAATAACCATAATATTCCACAATTCTTTTTTTGTTTTGTTAAAAACCACGATTTATATAACAACCGGTTGACATATAAAAATCCCTATGCTATTATCAAAACACAGTAAGACAACCCCCAATAAAAACACCGCTGTCTGTTATAACAGACTTGCAGAACACTTTTCCCTCCCTTTTCTTTGTGTCTGAGAAGCCGTTGGACGGCGGTGTCCCCCCCCCTTTTTTTATAATTGAACATTCCGGTCTTGCTGTAACAAGCCCCCCTCCTGATATCTTCTCCCCCGAAGATATCGTTATCATAAAAATAGGGGCGCTCCGAGGGAAGTATCCGGAGGAACGCCCCAACCCCCCCCTTCCTTTTATTTTGTCCGGATGGGTCAGCAAATGGCTCATGCGGCCTTTTTTATTTCTGCGGGCAACTGCGATGTTTGCGTAAAATAGATAAAAAAAGATGCGACTATATAACAGGCAGCGCATTTGCCGGGCTGGCTGTAAGGAAATGACAAAACGGAGGAAAGCATGGCAACACTGAAGGACGTGGCAAAAGAAACCGGGCTTACCGTCAGTACGGTGTCAAGGGTATTAAACAATCGGGGATACATCAGCGCCCAGACACGGGAGAGGGTATATGAAGCTATGAAAAAGCTGAATTACCAGCCCAATGAGCTGGCACGCTCCCTTTCCAAACAGACCACAAATACCGTTGGCGTTATTGTTCCCCACATCGATCATCCTTATTTTGCCAGACTGCTGAGCAGCCTGGAAACAGCGGCTTACCGGAATGGATATAAACTTCTGCTTTTTAATTCCAAGGACAGGGACGAAAAAGAGGATGAATATCTGGAAATGTGCAAGGGCAGCCGTGTGGCGGGGATCATCCTTTGCAGCGGCAGCGTGGATACCCAGCGTTTCCGGGATCTGAATGTACCGCTGGTGACGATTGAACGGTTCCTGGAGCAGGGGACCGCGGCAGTTGAATGTGACAACAGGCAGGGAGGCCGTCTTGCCGCCAGACACCTTCTGGAATGCGGCTGCGAAAACGTGATCTATCTCAGCGGGGAGAATGATGTGTCCATGCCTGCCGACGACAGGGCGCTGGGTTTTACGGAAATCTGCCGGCAGGAAGGCATACATTGCCTGGATCCGGGAAAAGAAATCGATGCCCGGCTTTATGCATCCCTGGATTATCATACGTATATAGAAAAAATCCTGACGGAATATCCGGAGATAGACGGTATTTTCGCCAGCAGCGATGTCATTGCCGCCCAGGTTATCCAGATCTGCAGCAAAAAAGGGATTCGGATACCGGAGAAGATGAAGCTGATCGGCTTTGACGACAGCAGCATAGCTTCCCTGACGACACCCGGCATCACTACCATAAGGCAGCCTGTGCGGGAGATGGCCGAGCTGGCTGTCCAGATGATCGCCCGTGCGGAAAGAAAGGAAATTGTCCCGAACCGGACAACTCTGCCGGTTACGCTGATACGGCGGGGGACGACCTGACGGACGGCAGCTGTAAGGACAGCCGCCGTATTGACAGCCGGAGGCCGGTTATAGTACGTCCGGCCTCCTTTTTCTCTATTATCTGATAACATATCTTATCTTCTTCCGGATAACCGCTTAAGCAAATGGCAGCGGTGGAGCTGTATTTTCCGGATTCCTTATAACAGAAAGAAAACAGGCAGCGTTCCATCCCTTACCCGGTCAGTCCGGTATAGGAAGGACGTAAAATGAGTGAAACGATTCACAAAATAATGCAGAAATAGCATTAATTTATTTATGAATCGTTTTATATTTTCAAAGTGCACAAATTTATTGGTGTACTTTAGGCCTGTTTTAATAAATATATAATTTATATACAAAAAAAGTGAAAAAAGATGTTGACAATTATAGAAAGGGATGTTATTGTTTAATTACGATATGAAACGATTCAAGTTCATACAGGCATCAGCATCGTCAAGCGAAAAGCAAGAGAAATGAATACGCTGCCAAACGTCAGGATATGCAGCACAACTTTATGGAGGAAAATACCTCTGTTCACCAGAGGGCAGATTTCTAAAGAAATTGTATTTTTCTCCGCAAAACAAGTAGGAGGAATGAAGATGAAGAAAAAATTACTCAGTGTAGTTCTTTCCGTTGCCATGATAGCCACAGTGCTTGCAGGCTGCGGCGGAAGCGGGGCTTCCACGGCAGAGAGCACAGGAGCGGGAGAGAATGCGGCAGCTACAGCAGCCGGGACAGCAGAAGAAGGAAGTTCCGCAGCTTCCGCGAATGTCTCTACAGAAGGCGTGAAGATTACCGTTCTGAATACCAAGAGTGAGATTCAGACACAGTGGGAAGAGGCGGCCGCACAGTATAAGGAACTTACCGGCGTGGATGTGGAGGTTTCCGTAACGGTAGGTGATTCCCCTTCCCAGGATATCACCAAGAGATATGCTTCCGGTGAAGTGCCCACCATCTTTATGGGTGACATCCAGGATATCATCATGCTGGATGAATATGCGCTGGACCTTTCCAATGAAGACTGGGCTAAGGACGGCGGTTCCGATTATGGCTGCAACTACAACGGAAGACTGATTGGTTTCCCTTTCTGTATCGAAGCACGCGGCCTTATGTACAATAAGACGGCAATCGAAGCAGCTACCGGAGAGACCTTCGACCCGACAAGCATTAAGTCACTGGATGACCTGACCGCACTGCTTGATAAGCTGGTCGCAGGCGGAATGGAAACACCGGTTGCCCTGAATATGGAGGACTGGTCTCTGGGCGGACATTACCTGACCCAGGTATATGAAGAACAGGACGGCACCCTGGAAGGCGCTGCCGCATTCATCGAAAGCCTGAAAGCAGGAAATGAAGATTTAAAGAGTAATGCAAGATGGAATTCCCTGATGGATACCTTTGATGTATTAATGAAATACAACATGAATGCCGGGGATCCTCTGGCAGCCGATTACAATAACAATGCTGTTTCCCTGGCAGAAGGCGACATCGCATTCTGGTTCAACGGAAACTGGGCATGGGCGGAGATGTCCGACTTCGCGGTAGAAGGAAGCGAATACGGCATTATGCCGGTAGCACAGCCTGACAGCTCCAACGGAGCCGTAGACAAACTGGCAGGCGGCGCAAGCAAATACTGCATGATTGATACCAAATACAACAGCGAAGCACAGCAGCAGGCGGCAAAGGATTTCCTGAACTGGCTTGTATATGATGAAAAAGGACAGGATTTCCTTGTAAACCAGTGCAGCCTTGTACCCGCATTCTCCAATATCTCCCTGGAAGTTACCAACCCCATGGGACTTTCCGTACAGAATTATGCGAACGAAGGCAACCTGATTCCCGGATATCCGGAATACCCCGGAGACCATTGGAAAGAGATGGGCGCTGAAATGCAGAAATACCTGGGCGGCCAGGAAACGAGAGACCAGCTGGCAGACAACATTGCAGCATATTGGAAGGCACAATAGTTCATGCGTAATCCCGAGTGAAATATGGCTGAAAACGAGGGGCCGGATCTGAAAGGGTCCGGCCCTTTATGCGGGAACGTATATAAAACAGCCGTTGTTTAAGCCCGCTGAAGCAGCCCGCCTGTGAAAAGCAGGCTGCTTACCACAACCCCTTCCATACCCGGTTTACCGGGAAGTACCATGTATAAAAGCAACCAGGCCGAAAGGCCATCAAAACTGTGAAAGCGTAGCTTCCACAGTAAGCGGGAGGTAATTATGCAGAATCAAAATAAGTTCCATTACAAAGCGATGATGTTTCTCAGCTTTGCAGGTCCTGCTGTTATTCTGTTTTCAGCAGTAGTCATTGTACCATTTATATTCGGTCTGTACCTGACCTTTACGGGATGGGACGGCATTTCCAGCAGCATCCCTTTTGTAGGGCTGGAAAATTACTTCGCCCTGTTCCAAGACGGAAGCTTCTGGGTGTCTCTGGGAAGAACCATCCTGTATGCATTTATCGCCGTTATTCTTGCCAATGTGGTGGCCTTCGGACTGGCTTACCTGGTAACGAGCAAGATAAAAGGAAGCAATTTCTTCCGGGCGGCTTTTTTCACCCCCAATTTGATTGGCGGTATCGTACTCGGTTATATCTGGCAGTTCGTGTTCAAACAGGCTATCCTCGTTATCGGTGAGGCCACAGGCATCAGCCTGTTCTCCACTTCCTGGCTGTCCGATCCCTTCAAGGCCTTCTGGGCTTTGGTAATCGTAACGGTATGGCAGCTGTCAGGCTACCTGATGCTGATTTATATCGCAGGCCTCATGGGAGTCTCCGAGGATCTGAAGGAAGCCGCTAAAATCGACGGCTGCGACGAAAAGAAAACCACACGTTACATCACCCTTCCCATGATGGCGGGCACCTTTACCATCTGCTTCTTCCTGGCTATCACAAGGGCGTTCGTGACCTACGATGTAAACATTTCCCTGACGGAAGGCGGCCCTTACGGCTCCACCACACTGGCTGCCATGTATGTGTACAATATGGCTTTCTCCTCCAAGAAATACGGTCTGGGCCAGGCGGAAGCTTTGATATTGTTCCTCGTAATCGCCATTATTGCCGTAACCCAGGCGTTCATCGGAAAGAGTAAGGAGGTAGAAGCATAATGGATCTGAATACAAAAGGATTTCTTAAGAAAAAAGTCTCTTTCGTATTGAAAATGATAGTGCTGACAGCCTGCTTTATCATTTACATGTTCCCTTTTGTTATGGTGGTAATCAACTCCTTCAAAACGAAAAGAGATATTATCAAGGAGCCTCTTGCCCTGATAGGGACAAACGGGGCATCTGCAGCCAACTATGTGGAAGCCTTCACCAAGATGAATTTCCCCAGGACATTTATGAATTCCCTGTGCATTACCGGAATCAGCGTCCTGCTGATCATCCTTGTTTCCTCCATGTGCGCCTATATTTTCGTGCGTACGGACTATAAACTGAATAAAATATTCTTCTCCCTGATGATTGCATCTATGGTAATTCCTTTCCAGGTAATCATGATTCCGCTGGTTTCCATTTACGGCGGGCAGCTTCATCTGCTCAATCACAGGCTGACGCTGATTCTGATGCATGTGGGATTTTCCACGGCCATGTCGGTATTCATGTATCACGGTTTTATCAAGAGCAGCATTCCGCTTTCGCTGGAGGAAGCGGCGCGGCTGGACGGATGCTCCAGGCATCAGACCTTTTTCCGGATCGTGCTCCCGCTGCTTAAGCCCACGACGGCGACCCTGGTTATCCTGTATGCCATGGGGCTTTGGAACGACTTTTTGCTTCCGTCCCTGGTACTCACTAAAAAAGAGCTGTACACACTGCCTATCGCCACACAGATGTTCTACGGAACCTATTCTTCGGATCTGGGGCTGATAATGGCATCCCTGATCATGGTGGTTATTCCGGTTATCATCCTATATCTGTTCCTGCAGAAATACATTATTGCAGGTGTGGTTGCCGGCGCGGTGAAATCCTGACGGGTTTTATAAATACAGATTTAAGCAAATTGTTGATTGCCATAACAGTGATTTTCAGGGTATCATGAGGAGAAGTAATATAAAAGGATTGAGTAAAACCTATATGAATCACTGGGAGGGAAAGAAAATGGTAACGATTAAAGAGGTTGCGGCAGATGCCGGCGTATCGGTGGGAACGGTGTCCAAGGTGCTGAACAATATGTATGTAAAAGCGGATAACAGACGCAGGGTGGAGGAGTCCATCCGCAGGCTGGGGTATCAGGTGAATACGTATGCCCGGGGACTGAAGGCGCAGCAGACTTTTACGGTAGCCATTATTGTGCCGGATTTGATCAATCCCTTTTTCGCCCTGTTGGTAAATTATGTGGAGCAGGTGCTGGCAGCTATCGGATATAAGCTTCTGGTATGCAATTCCCACTGTAATGCGGACAGGGAGCTGGCCTATATCAACATGGCCAAACAGAATAAAGTGGACGGCCTCATAGCCGTGACCTACAGCAATACGGATGAATATCTGGAAGCGGATATGCCCTTTGTATCCATAGACAGGCATTTTAAGCACCAGATATGCTGTGTATCCAGTGATAATGAAATGGGAGGCCGCCTGGCTGCCGAGAAATTTATCCACACAGGATGTAAACATGTAATCTATATCCGTAACGGATCCAATCTGGAGGGCGAGACCCTGAAGCGGGGAAAGGCTTTTGTGGATACCTGTATGCAGGGCGGCGTGGAGGCTGCGCGTATGGATTTCGGCGAAGAAACCACCCTGTCCAAACACCAGATGGAAAAAATCGTAGGTTTCCTGAAGCAGTGTGTCAAAAATGGGGCCATGCTGTATGACGGTATTTTTACCAGCTCCGATGTCCATGCCATCGTGGTATTGAAGCAGCTGACGGAGATGGGGATCCGGGTGCCGGAGGATGTGCAGATTATCGGCTATGACGGGATGCGTATCCTGAATGTGGGTGATTATCCGGTGTCCAGCATCGCCCAGCCTGTAAAGGATATGGCGGTTACCTGTGTGGATACGCTGATAAAGCTCATAGAAAAAAAGCCTGTGGAAAGGCGGATTATCCTGCCTGTTACCTTTGTGGAGGGCGGGACAACAAGATAAAGCTTTTCTTTATCATATCAGTTTGTAATTGCAGAAAGGCGGTAAAAAATGAAAAAGTTAGAAAACAAGGTCATGTTGATTACCTATTCCGATTCCATGGGGCATAACCTTAAGGATTTGGAAAAGGTACTTTCCACATATTTCAAAGATGCAATCGGCGGTGTTCATATTCTCCCTTTTTTCCCCTCTTCCGGGGACAGGGGGTTTGCACCCATGGACTATACCAAAGTGGATCCCGCGTTCGGCGGCTGGGAGGAAGTGGAAGCGCTGGCGGATAACTATTATCTGATGTTTGACTATATGATTAACCACATTTCCGCACAGAGTGCATATTATAAGGATTTCCTGGCTAAAAAGGATGCCTCCCGTTATCATGATCTGTTCATCCGCTATAAGGATTTCTGGGAAGGCGGAGAACCCACACAGGAGCAGGTGGATGTGATCTATAAGAGAAAACCCCGCGCGCCCTACGTGGACGCCCATTTCGCAGACGGGACCACGGAAAAGGTGTGGTGTACCTTCGATGAGGAGCAGATCGATATCAACTGCAAGTCGGAAACGGCCAAAGAATTTATCCGGGATAACCTCACCGGCATGTGCAGGCACGGCGCGGCAATGATCCGTCTGGACGCCTTTGCTTATGCCACCAAAAAAGCCGGCACCAGCTGCTTCTTTATTGAGCCGGATATCTGGGAGCTGCTGGATGAGTGTACGGAAATCCTGAAGCCTTACCAGGTGGAAATCCTTCCTGAAATCCATGAACATTACAGTATGCAGAAGAAGATTGAGGAAAAAGGCTATTATGTGTATGATTTCGCCCTTCCCATGCTGCTGATTAACGCCCTGTACTACGGACAGACCAGATACCTGAAGAACTGGCTGGAAATCTGCCCCAGAAAGCAGTTTACCACCCTGGACACCCATGACGGAATCGGCGTTGTGGATGTGAAGGATCTGCTGCCGGATGAAGAAATCAACAGGACAAAAGAGGATATATTCAAATACGGCGCCAATGTAAAGAAAATTTACAATACCGCCGCATACAATAACCTGGATATTTATCAGGTAAACTGCACCTATTATTCCGCTCTCGGTGACGATGACAGGGCTTACCTCCTGGCGCGGGCCGTGCAGTTCTTCGCACCGGGTATTCCCCAGGTTTACTATGTGGGGCTGATGGCAGGAAAGAACGACCTGAAGCTTCTGGAAGAAACCAAGGTGGGCAGGAATATCAACCGTCATTATTACACCGGGGAAGAGATTGCGGAGGAAGTGAAGAGGCCGGTTGTGGAGAAGCTGATAAAACTCATGGAGTTCAGGAATTCCTTCCCCGCCTTTGACGGCAGCTTCGAAATGCAGGACTGTGAGGACGGAAAACTCATTATCGTAAGAGAGAGCAATGGGTATACGGCTCGTCTGGAAGCGGATTTCACCACTAAGGAATTCGTTGTTACTGCCACTTCTCCCGATGGAGAAACGAAAAAACCGGAATTCTGATATACGGTAATAGAGAAAAGGGGAACCGGCCGGGCAGGCCGGTTCTTTTTGCCTGTACCTTTCAAAAATGGTTGATCTTGCCCTGAAAAAAGTTATACTGAAAAGGTAGATAACGATTCAGCAAGCGGCCTGTGAAGGCGCCGGACAGATACAAAAAAGACGGGGAGGATAGGGTATGGATATACTGGTATTATGTGATGATCGCTGGCATCCCGGCGAGGTGGTGGAAAAAGGGATGGCTTTTTTGAAGGAGGAAGGGTTTGGACTGGATTTTGTGAAGGATGCCAAGGACATCCTCACACCGGAGAGGATCCGGCGTTATCCGCTGCTTGTCAATGCGAAAGGAAACGCAATCAGCTGCGGGAACGACGCCCCCTGGTTTGAAGACGGAGTGACGGAGGTGGGGCCGAAGGAGCTGCAAAGCTATGTGAGGGAAGGCGGCGGATTTTTGTCCATCCATGCGGGAAACAGCTTTACTGCCAAGACATGCAGGGATTATACGGAATTTGTGGGGAACAGTTTTGTGACCCATCCGCCCAGATGTGATGTAAAGGTGACGGTGACGGGAAAACACCCGGTCACGGAGGGGGTGGCGGATTTTTGTATCCGTGATGAGCATTATCAGCTGGATCAGCTGGCAGGGGATATTCTGCCGCTTCTGACTACCCGATCGGAGAACGGCGGAGAGCAGATGGGGGGATATGTGCGGACAATGGGGAAAGGGCGGATCTGTGTCCTTACTCCCGGGCATATTTTATCCGTATGGGAGAATCCCCAGTTCAGAAAGCTTGTGAAAAACGCCATATGCTGGTGTGCAGGCGGACGGGAGTGAATATTTTTGTTATGATGCCGGGGAACCGGCCGTTCATTCCGATGAAAACCGGCTTGTCATGCGGGATCGGTTTTACCGGGAGATAGCCTGGTAGGGTTTGCTGCCGGCGCTCTGCTTTTTTCGTCATGGATTGACATGAAATTACAAATGATGCAACTATGATGCAATTTTGATGGAGATTTGATGCATCGCGCATGTAAACTTTGAAAGGTAGCCGGAACTTGCTTTTTGCAAGGGATACATTACAAATTCCATGTAAAGCGGGAGCCTGTAAAAAAAGGGAACCCGACTGCGGGAATTAAGCTGCCAAGCAACACTGATAAAACAAACGGATTACAGAAGCAGGTGTGCCTGATAAAGGGATGAGGAAATGGAAACTGGAACGAAAGGGAAAGCAAAGTGGAAATACCGGGTAACTGCCTTGACGGCGGTTCTTTTTATTGTGGGGGGCAGCCTGACCCGGGTGTATGCCGCCGAGAAGCGCCCGCTGGAATACGCGGCGGAAAAGAAACCCCGGATTATGGAGACCACGCAGAGCGGGAAGCTTGCGCTGGTGAAAAGCATGTGGCAGGAAATGGCGTTGGAAGAAGCGGCGCGGGCAGCGGCTGCGGGAGAAGGGGAGACAGACGGAACGCAGGCGGGAACGGACAGCGGAACCGAAAGCGAGGCCGGAGAACCGGAGCTGTCCGAGGAAGAGAAAAAAGCGGAGGCACAGATCGATTCGTATTTTGATGATTCCGTTTTCGTGGGGGACTCCATTATGCTGGGTTTCCGGAATTATGCCATGAAAAGGCAGGATACTTTTTTAAGCAGGCCGCAGTTTCTGGCAGCGGGAAGCTTCTCCGTGAATAACGCCCTCTGGCCGGTTGATGAGAAAAGCGTTCACCCGGTCTACCAGGGAGAACAGCGGCAGATATGGGACTCTATTTCCCTGATGGGGAGCCGGCGTATTTTCCTGATGTTTGGCATGAATGACCTGAATATTAACGGTGTGGAAGGAACCTGTGATAAATATGCGGAATTGATCGATAAGATTAAGGAAAAGGATCCGAATGCCGAAATACATATTATGAGTATGACCTATATTCTTAACGGCAGGGAAACGGGTATGCTGCAAAACGATACCATCCGCCGGTATAATGAAGAACTGAAAAAGCTGGCAGGGGAAAAAGGCTGGGGCTTTGTGGACATTACGGAACCGCTGGCGGATGAAAACGGGGATCTGGCGGCGGAATACTGCAGCGACGATTTTGCCCATCAAAGGCCGGAGGCCTATGATATCTGGGTATCCGTACTGCGGGATTATGCCAGGGAACAGCTATATTAAAAAAGGAAAAGGAGCCGTGTTTACAGTATGAAAAAAGCAGGTTGGAAAAGCATCTTGATTGGTCTGGCAGCTTCAGCGCTGATGCTGGCAGGCTGCGCGCAGGCGCCGGAAGAAACGGAAACGCAGGAGGTGTCCCTGAAGGAGGTACGCACAGAGACAGAGGAGGCACAGGAAGCGGGAAATGAGGGAGAAGCGGAGAAAACCAAATCCGTACAGGATATATACGAGGAAATTATGCAGAAAGTCAAGCTTATTTCCCCGGTAACTATGACGGACAGCTTTATCAGCAATTATTACGGAATCGATCCGGAGAAGCTGGAGGAATATGTATTCTCTATGTCCGAGGATGCCACAAGTGCGGAAACCGTTATTCTCATGAAGGTGAAGGAGGAGACGGATGCCGCCGGTATCCATGCGGCCCTGGAGGTGGTGCGGGAAGAAAAAAGCGGGGAAATGAAAGATTATCTTCCTGCCCAGTATGATATTGTGGATAAAAGCTCCGTGAAAACAGAGGGCAGTTATGTATATCTGGTGATCTCCGAAAAAGCGGATGATATTATCCGGGTCATCCGGACGGGAATATAGGAAGGGCGGAGTAAACAATGGTTTTCAGCAGTATCCCGTTTTTGTTTTTCTTCCTGCCGTTTTGCCTGCTTCTGTATTATGCGGTTCCTTTTTCCTGGAAAAACAAAGTTTTGCTCGTTTTCAGCCTTATTTTTTATGCGTGGGGAGAGCCGGTGTATATTCTGCTGATGCTGTTTGCAGCCGGTGTGGATTACGGCAACGCAAGGCTTATGACCCGGTATGGTACGACGACGGGACGGCGTCGTTTTTTCCTCTGCTGTTCCGTGGTGATAAATCTTTCGGTACTGGCTTTTTTCAAATATGCGGATTTTCTGATTCAGACGGTCAACACGCTGTCCGGCACTTCTTTCTCCCCTCTTGGGCTGGGGCTTCCCGTGGGGATCAGCTTTTACACCTTCCAGACAATGAGCTACAGCATTGATTTGTACCGGAAAAAGGTGAAGGCGGAGAAAAATTATCTCACCTACCTCACCTATGTGTCCATGTTTCCCCAGCTGGTGGCAGGGCCGATTGTCCGTTTTGCCACGGTGAATGAGGAACTGCACAGCAGGAAGATAAAGAAAGAAGAGGTGGAAAATGGGCTGTTCCGGTTTATGCAGGGGCTTTTCAAAAAGGTGCTTCTTGCCAACCGGACGGGAGCCTTGTGGGAAGAAATCCGCCTTCTGCCGGCAGGGTCGGCAAGTGCGGCGACGGCATGGCTTGGAGCGGCCGCCTTCACCCTGCAGCTGTATTTCGATTTCAGCGCATACAGCGATATGGCTATCGGCATGGGCTGGATGCTGGGTTTTCATTTCCCGGAGAATTTCCGTTACCCTCTTTCCTCCGTTTCGGTTACGGATTTCTGGCGCCGCTGGCACATATCCCTGTCCACCTGGTTCCGGGATTATGTATATATCCCTTTGGGCGGGAACCGGAAAGGGACGGCAAGGCATCTGCGCAATATGCTGATCGTATGGTTCCTCACAGGGCTATGGCACGGGGCCGCATGGAATTTTGTCCTATGGGGGCTTTACTATGGCCTGCTGCTGGCGCTGGAGAAATATGTATGGGGCAGACGGCTGGAACGGTTCCCCAAAGCGGTGCGGCATATGTATACCCTGCTGATTGTGGTATTCGGTTTTGTTATTTTTGTATTTGACGATTGCGGGGCCATGGGGGCGTATCTTAAGTCCATGGCGGCCTGTGCGGGCAACACATGGTGGGGAGAGGAATGCCTGTGGTATCTTTCCAATTACGGAGTGGTTTTGCTGACGGCCGTTGTACTGGCATTTCCCGTATACCCTTGGGTAAAGCAGAAGATTAGCCGTATGGGGAATGCCGGAAGGACGGCGTTCCGGACGGCCGCCCTGGCAGGCTATGTCCTGCTGTTTCTGCTCACCACCGCGTATCTGGTAAACGATACCTATAATCCGTTTCTATATTTCAGATTTTAAGGGACGGCTGGAAAAGAGATGACAATGGAAAAAAGAATCAGAAGCCTGACGGCCCTGATCCTTGCTGGAATGGTGCTTGCGCTTGCGGCAGGTTTTATGGCCGGGAAAAAACAGACGTTTTCCGAAAATGAAAACCGTTACCTTGCTGGTTTTCCCCATTTTACATGGGAACGGGCAGTCAGCGGTGCATACATGGAGGACTGGAGCTCTTATCTGGCGGACCAGTTCCCGTTCCGGGATTTCTTTGTGGGAGCTAAAACCGGAATGGAATATGCGCTTGGAAAAAGGGAGATTAACCAGGTGTTTTTTGCCGGGGATGGTTATCTGATAGAAGAATATGCGGCACCGGTGAATACGGATCGGATTGCCGCCGCCCTGCATAATTTTGCGGAAGAGCTGGAGAGTCTGCAGCTGGAGCCAAGGCTCATGCTGGTACCCACGGCGTATCATGTGTACCGGGAAAAACTGCCTGCACATGTCTCCTGGCGGGACCAGATGGAGACGGCGCAGACTCTGTACGATGCATCCGGTATGGTACCTATAGACTGCAGCCGGGCATTGCTGACCTGTGAGGAGGAAGGGCTGTATTACAAGACGGATCACCACTGGACCACGCTGGGCGCTTACCAGGGTTACCGTGTCTTTTGCGAAGAGATGGGGCTGGAACCGGTTGACCGGAAGGAACTGACGGTGCAGACGGCTGCCGAAGATTTTAAAGGCACCTTATATTCCAAATCGGGTGATTACACCCGGCCGGGAGAAGCGATTACCATTTATACCAATCCCGCTGACCGTCTCACGGTGGAATACAGGGACACGGGAGAAAAAACGGACAGCCTTTATAATCTGGATTATGCGCAGCAGAAGGACAAATATTCCCTGTTCCTGGATAACCTGCATCCCCTGGTGGAAATAACAAATGATACGGCGCAAACGGACAGGGAGCTGGTACTGATAAAGGACAGCTATGCCAATTCCATCGTGCCCTTCCTGGTCAGCCATTTTAAAAAAATATATGTTTTTGATACCAGATACTATAAGGAAGGGCCTTCTGCTTTTATAAAGGAGCATCCGGGTGTGACAGATGTGGTGCTTCTTTACAACATGAATACACTGGATACGGATACCGGGATCCGCGGTGTATACTGAAGAAAGAGGAAGGAAAAAGGGGAAAACAGAATAGGATGGCACAAAAAGGGCCGCTGTACTGATGGAAAACCACTGGTACAACGGCCCTTTTTGTCCGGAAGCTATTCCTTTTCTTCTTTTTCGGAAGCGTCCTGTGCCATATCCCGGGCGGCAGATTCCGCCGCTTCTTTTACATCCTCCGCTGCATCTTCCGCTTTTTGCGCTGCGGCATCAGCGGCAGACATCACTTCCTGCGCCGCCTCATGAACGGTATTGGCAGCCGTATCGGCAGCCTTTCCGGTCATGTCTTCCGCAGCGCCCATGGTAGCGTTTATTTTTTCACCCACCTTGTTTACGGCTTTTTCCGTTGCTTCCTTAACCTTGTTAAGGGCGGATTCCATCTGTTCGTCAACGTTGGCATATTCGTTACTGTTTTTAATCCGCTCCACGGCATCATTGATTTTTGTGGTGACGGTTTCAAACTCCCCGGAATTTTTGATTTTGGTAACCGCCTCATCCACCTTGGAGGTAACGGTTTCATATTCTTCGGAGGACTTGATCTTCTGTACGGTGTCTTCAACCTTCTCAGAAACATTATTGATAAGGGCGTCAGCCTTTTCTTTTGCTTTTTTCAGATCGAGGGAGACATAGGAACGGCAGTTTCCCTGTCTGTCGGAAGTATGCTTATCGGAAGAATGCGCTTCCTGCTCTTTGGTATGGGTATGAGCTTCGTCATGTTCATCGGCAGCAGAGGACATACTGTCGGAATAGTCGTCATTGAGATCTTCATCATCGAACACGTCGAATTCGTCAAAATCCTCTCCGCCGTCAGCGTTTTCTTTGTCCGTGAAGCTCTCTTTGTTTTTCAGGTAATAGTAGGTACCGGCAGCAGCGGCGCCAATAACTGCGGCAGCGGCGAGTAATCTTCCCAATCCATTTGACTTTCTGGCCATTGTTCTAAACCCCTTTCTTAAGGCTGTTGTTATAAAACGGACCGGATGCACCGGGCCTGCATTTCAGCGGCTGAACCCGCTTATTGTTATTTTAATACTATTTTGCGGAATTGAAAAGAAAATATGTATTAAAAATGTATTAATTTGGAAGGAATGGATAACAGTTCAGACGGCCCTTTGTGCCGGGCGGCTTTCATGAGAGATACCGTTGCCATGTACTCCGCAGAATAACGATGTCTTTCATAAAAAAGGAAATGGTGTCGTAACGTGTCTGTTTTTTAGACATATTATATAAAAAAGACTATATATAGGTGGTACAATGATAACAGAGCGATATATTATAAATCTTTTCGGTATGGATACAAAATATTATACGGATGATTATCTCGCCCATTTGTGGAAAATATGTGCGGAAAAGGAGTACCAGTGCGCAGGAATATTCATTACGGCCTTCATTTATATCAGCAAGTATGTATGCAGCTCCAAGGCCGGATGCAATGTAGGAGAAACCGTGCATGTTATCTCCACGGTCAGGAATCCGGTGGAGGCCGCGGACAAAGCAAAATTCTGGGAATCCTTTCTGAATATAACAAAAGAAGTCAGGGAAAGGCTGGAAAATCCCTGTATGTCGTTATCAATTGAAGAAGTAGAATATCGCTACTTTGCGAAATAGGTATGACGGGCTTCTGGTATATGGGGAGGGCTTACGCCTGAGGAATATGGAGTCTGCCCGCCGGCAGACTCCATACTTCCCGGGAAAGGGGAAGCGCCGGGAGAGAGGCAAGCTTGAAGGGCGGATGCCGATGTGCTATGATAAACAGGAAGCATACAGGTGTTCCATAAAGGAGGCGGCTCCATGAATGATAAATTTTTTGATTTAAAAAAAGAGAAACAGGACAGGATAATAAATGCCGCTCTGAAGGTGTTTGCGCTAAACGGCTACCGTCATGCCAGTACGGATGATATCGTGAAAACCGCCTGTATCAGTAAAGGGCTGCTCTTCCATTATTTTGAGAGCAAGCTGGGGTTATATGTTTTTTTATTTGATTACAGCAGCCGGTTTATGCTTTTGGAATTTTCCCGGGAAATTAAGGAGACAGATACCGATCTGTTTCTGCTGATGAAGAAAATGGAAACGGGCCGTATGAGGGTGCTGAAAATGTATCCTTATATGAGACGGTTCCTGGATATGGCGGAAAAAGAGGATTGGGAACCTGCAGTCAGGGCCATCGAAGAGGCGCACGGGAATTATACGGGAAAAATTGACGGCTACATGGAACAGGCGGATTACAGTGAGCTTTCCCCCAGGACAAGCAGGGAAAAAGTGATAAAGAGTGTGGAGTATACGCTGAAGGGCCTGACGGAGGATTACAGCAGCAGGGCGGACTTTAAGCCGGAAAATCTGGAAAGGGAAATCGACAGCTATCTGCAGATGTTTGCGGCGGTATTTCAGTAAATGTAATTATAGAAAGATATGAAGAAGGGCGTCAGCCCGGTTCGGAGGAATCCGGTTCCGGGGCTGCCGTCCTTTTTGGCAGGGACAGAACGGAGCGGAATCAATAACGAAGCCGGGTTTCCCTGTATTTTCCGGGAGTGATACCTACAACGCCGCTGAATTTTCTTATAAAGCTGGAGGCGTTGACAAACCCTATTTCCTTAACAATGGCTTCTACGGTGAGATCCGTATCAACCAGAAGCTGTTTCGCCAGTCCGATCCGTTGTGTATTGATATATTCCAAAACGGTAATTCCATATTTTTCCTTGAATATACGGCATAGATAGGAGGCGGATACGCCGAATTCATGAGACATGCCGGTGATGGAAAGCTGCTGGCTCTGCAGATTGCAGTCAATATAATCCTGAATCCGTTCCACGACAGAGAGGGATTCCTGACGCTTTTTCCGATTTTCCTCTTTCATGAGACGTTCATCTTTCATGATGGAGCACATGTCTGCCGACAGGTTTTCAAGGAAGGCCCGAAGTGCGTCAAGAGTAGTGATTTTCTCAATATTGCTCATCTGATAACGGTTGTAAAAACTGCCGTCAATCTCAAAATCATAATTATAAAAAGCGGATACTAAAACTTCCAGTATGCAGGCCAGTAAAAACTGTACCTCGCTGATTTGCATATCGGAATCGATAATTGCCATCTCCATTTTCTGAAGGAGCCGAAGAGATTCTTCCGGGATGCATTCCCGGACCGCAGAACGGAAACGGGGAAAGTAGTTGCGTATCTGCTGGTAGAAACGGCTGCCGTCATCCTCTTCCATGTGGTAAAGGATTTTTCCATCGTCCTTTAAGCTCCGGCCTCTTATTTTCTGGGATGCCTGCATGTAAGAAATGGAAACAAGACTGAGTTCCGGATATATGGTTCCGATCCCTATAGTAGCCGTAATGCCGAATCGCTGCGTAATCTGCTCCTGAAGCATGGCAAAAAAGGGCTGATAGAGCAAAATATCATCTTTGTCCAGTGTCAGCATCAGATCGATCTGATTGGGATCCCTTCCTTCGATGGCATAGAGGGTAATACCCTCCCGGGAAAAAGCTTCCAGAAAAGAAAGATATTCCTGGGCCGTCAGTTCCTTTCCTTCCCCGGAACTGTCTATCAGGTATATGATACCGGCAAGCACGAATTCCGTATCGGCCGTAATTCCCAACTGGAGAAGCCCGTTGGATACGGCAGACGGATTATTGACACGGCCCAGCAGCAGGCTGCTGATCAGAAACTGTTTGATTGCCTTGTCACGGATATCGCCGGAAACAGTAAAGGCTTCCAGGGAACTTTGAAGGCTGTGAAGGGCGGTTTGTATGATATCCAGTTCATTTTTGGTTTCGGTAAATGTGGTGCCGCCCCTGTTATCCAGATAGGTAAGTACAGCTTCCGCTTTTGTGTTCAGCCTTTGGATTGGTTTATAGCTGACATAGGTAAACAGGAGACAGAGCAGGTTCCCGCATAAAAATACCAGAAGAATGACCAGATAAGTAATGCTCTGCTTCTGGGTAACCAGGGATACCATGGCGTTCTGCGGGCTGAGGGAATAATAGTAAAAATCAGTGACCGGATAATAATCAATAAATACGTCATATTTTTCCCCGTTATCGTTTAGGACACAGGACAGGGGAAATTCCGTACCGGAGGGCTTGTGGGAAAGCAGCTCTTTCAGATCGCTGTTTATTTTATCATTCATTATTCCATCATAGAACAGGAGGTTGCTGTTGCTTCCATAGATACCATAGCCGGAATCAGTCAGCCTCCGGCCATTGGTCAGCTTACTGCCAATCAGTCCGGGATCCAGTTTAAATAGCAAATAGATATCCGACTGGAAGGTATAGGTAGGAAGATTAAAGTAGATGTAAATAGAAGTATCGGTATAATAAGGGCAGCCATTGCGTAAATCCATGCTCTTTAAAAAGTCTTCGTACCCCTGCTCATCCATCATTCCGTCAGTAATCAGGCGGACGAAACGTTCCCGGGTAAAGGTGCTGCTGCTGGAGTAGGAGTATTCCAGAGAAGGGGAATAGATGCAGATATCTTCCGCAATTTCACAGATCTGCCGGGAAGAATTCAATTCATTGACGATACTTTTCCCATATCGGATCTGGTCTGTGAGGCGGTAACGGCCAAAGGTGTCATTTTGGGATATCTGGTATGCCCTGTCAACGATTCCGTTCAAAAGCTCCGTAATCTGTTCCGAAGCTTCCTCAAAATATACTTTTTTCATTTCCTGTGTTTGTCTTTCCAGGAGATTATTCAGACTGCGCAAAAAAAAGGTACACAGGAAAAACATGGGAAGGAGAAGGACAATCAGAAAGGATCCCATGTAACGAAGCAGAATACTTTTGTTTTTCCATTTATGCATAGTACGGTACGCCCCCCGCCGGTTTCCTAAATTTCTTACCTATATCATAGTATTTTCTGTTGCCAAATGCAATCAAAATGTACAAAATACGGCTGGTTAATTATGACATATCACGTGCAAAAACGGCATATCTGTGGAAAAATTATTAATCAATATGTGAAAAATATACAAAACTGCACATGTAAAACAAAATGAATTATTTACTTTATACAATCGCGCTGCTATAGTGAAGCTATGCCAAAGATAAGGGGGGAACAGCTTGAAAAACGATGTTGTCAGTAAGAAAAAAGGGAAGAACAAAAAAAAGCAGGAAAAATGGGTTTTATATCTGAAAGGAAATTACGATTTATATTTATTTCTCCTTCCGGCCATCGCTGTTCTTTTTATTTTCAGTTATCTTCCAATCTATGGAGTTGTGCTTGCATTTAAGGATTACTCCGTTTCCAAAGGAATTCTGGGAAGTACCTGGGTGGGTTTGAAACATTTTACCCGATTTTTTTCATCCGCTTATTTTCCGGTCCTGATGAAGAATACCTTATTGCTCAGCCTGTATTCGCTTGCGGTAGGGTTTCCGTTTCCCATAATTCTGGCGCTGCTTTTAAATACAATCCGGGCAAAATGGTTTAAGAAAACGGTACAGATGGTGACATATGCTCCTAATTTTATATCTACGGTTGTCATGTGCGGTATGGTTCTTTTATTCCTATCGCCCAGAGCCGGGATGGTCAATAAGCTTTTGGGAGTATTCGGGAAAGAGCCTGTTAACTTTATGGCTTATGCCTCTTTCTTTCCCCATATTTATGTGTGGTCGGGGGTATGGCAGACGGCAGGATGGAATTCCGTGATATACTTTGCCGCGCTTTCCGGTATCAGCCCCCAGCTGCATGAAGCGGCGATGATTGACGGGGCATCAAGGCTTCAAAGAATTCTGCATATTGATGTGCCGGGGATCCTTCCCACAGCCATAATACTGCTGATTCTGAATATGGGCAGCATAATGTCGGTGGGTTACGAGAAGGTTTTTCTGCTCCAGAATAATACGAATATTGCTTCTTCGGAAATCATTGCGACGTATGTATATAAAATGGGTATTTTAAATAATGATATCAGCTTTTCCACAGCGGTGGGGCTTTTTAATTCGGTTATTAATCTGGTGTTATTAGTTGTCGTGAATTCGGTTTCGAAAAAATTATCGGAGAACAGTCTATGGTAAAAATAAAAAAAACAAAGGAAAATGGCAAGCCCGGCGGTGATAAGGTTTTTCTGGTATTCTGTTATATTTTTCTCGGGTTTATGCTTGTGATTACATTGTATCCGCTATATTTTGTGGTAATAGCTTCCATAAGTGATCCGTCTAAGGTGAGTACGGGGATGGTTACCCTTCTGCCCATAGGGATTAATAGGGAAGGCTACAGGGCGGTTTTACAGGATCCGCGGATCGTACGCAGCTTTTTTAATTCCGTTGTTTACACCGTCACGGGGACAATAGTTAACCTGATAGTGACAGTGCCGGCGGCCTATTCCCTGTCCCGCGGGGATTTAAAAGGAAAGAAAATTCTGCTCCTGTATTTTATGATACCCATGTTTTTATCGGGAGGTATGATACCAACTTATTTCGTTGTGAGAGGATGCCATCTGTTGGATTCTATGTGGTCGCTGATTCTTCCGGTCGGGGTAAGTGTTTATAATCTGATTATAGCCCGCAGCTTTTTCCAGTCCACACTCAGCAAAGAACTGCTGGATGCCGCCAGAATTGACGGCTGCAGCAATACCAGGTTTTTTGTGCGGATTGCGCTTCCTCTGTCCAAGGCAATCCTGGCAATTCTGGTTCTGTACTATGGGGTGTCCCATTGGAACAGTTATTTCACAGCCATGATTTATCTGAATGATCAGAGAAAGTTCCCATTCCAGCTGATTTTACGGGATTTGCTTTCCCAGAATCAGCAGATCACGGAAATTATGCAGGATCAGTCCGAATTGCTGCATAAACAGCAGCTTGCCGAACTGATGAAGTATTCCCTGATTATCCTATCCAGCCTTCCGGTTATGATACTGTACCCATTTATTCAGAAGTATTTTGTAAAAGGAGTAATGATAGGATCCCTGAAGGAATAATGCGTTATCTGTGGACAATCAACCGGAGCGTACGGCCGGTTTGAGAAGGATACCTACTAAAAAGGTGTCTGCAACATAAAATTACACTGCTTTATAAAAGCAGAAAGGAGTTATATGAAAAGGAAAAAGCAAATAAAAAAGATGGGTGCCTTATTTCTTGCAGGTCTGTTGATCCTTTCACTGCCGGGATGTTCCCGGAAGAACGGGCCGCAGACATCCGCAGACGAGCCGCAGTCTGCTGCACAGAAAGCCGCAGGAGAGATTGTAGTCGATGACGACGGGCGTGAAAGGATCGGAAATGTGTATCTGGAAGGGCTGCCGTTATGCAGGGAAACCGAAACAATAACAATTCTTGTAAATTCGACGGCAGATCCCAATGAGATGGAGCTGTTTAAACGCTTTGAAGAGGAGACAAACGTAAAGATAAATTGGCTGGCCTATTCGGGGGATGTGGCTACGGAAAAGAAAAACCTCATGTATTCCAGCGGGGAGTATCCGGATATGGTATGCGGCTGGCTGCTGAATGACACAGATATCATGCGTTATGGGGCAAACGAAGGTATTTACATTCCTCTGGAGGAGCTGATCACACAATATGCTCCGCGGATCCAATCCTGCCTGGACAGTTTCCCGGAGGGACGGGATACGGTAACCACACCGGACGGCCATATTTATACAATTCCGATCATGGCGCCCCAGCCCGTAACGGAAAATGTAGTTCTGATCAACCGGGCATGGCTGGAAGCGGTGGATATGGAAATGCCGGCGACGGTGGACGAACTGTTTGATGTCCTTGTGGCATTCAGGGATAAGGATCCGAACGGAAACGGCCTTGCAGATGAGATCCCTTTCTCCACACAGTCACATGGCCTGTGCCATATGCTGGCCTGGTTCGGGTTGGGAGACAGCACGGATCAGCATATCGCGGTAAAAGATAACAGCCTCGTATTTGTGCCTGCAACAGAAAATTATTATGAAGCGGTTCTCTACCTGAACAAACTGTTTCGAGAAGGGCTTCTGGATCAGGAACTGTTTACCCACAGTGACGATCAGTTTAAGGCAAAGGGAAAAGAGGACGAAACCGTTTACGGTTTGTTTATCGACTGGTCCGGCCCCGGAGTCGTGGGCCAGGAAAGATTTGAAGAAGAATATACTGCCCTTCCCCCTCTTTCCAGCAGTATAAGCCCCGAACCGATATGGCCTCAGGGACCTTATTCCGTATTTAAGGATCAATGTGCAATAACGAAAAATGCTGCAAATCCCATGCTCATTCTGCGCTGGCTTGATTATATTTATGGGGAAGATAATTCCGTTCAGATTATGAAAGGTCCTTACGGTGAACTGATAGAAAGAAAGGATGACGGCAGCTTCAGCGCTCTGGAGCCTCCGGCCGGAGAAAATATGGACAGCTACCGCAATAAAATTTCCATTACGGGAATGCCCTATTGTATCATGCCGGACATTCAGAAACAGCTTCCCCTCAGTGCATTTGAACAGGTAAAACAGGATGCGGATGACGTTTATGCGCCTTATATTACCAAAGAACCCATTCCGGCGTACTGGCTTACACCGGAGGAAAGTACGGAAATCTCCACCGTGCAGACGGATTTAGATAAGTATGTGAAGGATTCCTTTGCGTCCTGGGTTTCCGGTCAGTCCAGTATAGAGGAGGAATGGGATGCGTATCAGGACCAGCTGAAGGTATTGGGACTGGATAAATACATGGAAGTTATGACAAATGCCGTTTTCCGAAATCAGGCAGACTGACCGGATGCGGCCGCAGACAGGAGTGAATATGAAAAAAGATCGAGACAGCAGAATGTTGGCATTTCACACAAGAATCCATGCACGGGAAGCCGGGGAACCACTCTGCCGGTTCCTTGAAAAGGGCCTGGCCCCGCTTGGGTTTAACACACTCATACTGGAATTAAATCCCGGTTATACGTATCGGTGCTTTCCGGAATTTTCCACGGGGACTCTCTGCAAAGAGGATATCCGAAGGATCCTCCAATGCTGCAGGGAGTATGGTATCCGGCTGCTCCCGCTGTTCCAGTGCCTAAGTCATCAGTCCGATTATGGAGGAAAGCCGTGGCCCCTTTATCAGAAACATCCTCATCTGCTGGAACGGCCGGGAGTACCCTATAATGCAAAATGGCCGGAAATTTACTGCCACAGCTGGTGCTGTTCTAAAAAGGAGATATATGATTATATATTTCCCATGCTAGATGAGGTTATAGAGGATTTTGAAACAGATACCGTCCATATCGGTATGGACGAGGTATTTGATATTGGGGAGGATGACTGTCCCGAATGCAGAGGGAAGGATAAAGCATTGCTGTTCGCGGAAACGGTCAAAACCATACATGAACATCTGGAACAAAAAGGAGTCAGAACTTTAATGTGGGGAGACAGGCTTCTGGATGCATCGAAAATGCATTACCAGATGTGGGAGGCCGATAGGTTTGGCATCTATAAAGCTATGGAGGATCGGGAAAGGATCAGCAGACAAATAGGGATTACGGATTGGCATTATGATCGTCATCCTCATGGATATCCGTCCGTGGATCGCTTCCTGGAGGAAGGGTTTACCGTTTTTCCATCCGTTTTTATGGATCCGGAACAGGCAGGCCATATGCTGGGCTACATGGTAGAAGCGGAATATATCGCAGAAAAGCTGCATTACCCGGGAAAAATAGGGGGCGTCTTGTGTACGCACTGGGATGCCTTTGACGAAGAACGGATGCAGCATCTGCTGAAAGGGATCAGGCAGGAAGATCCGGACGATAATAATACAAGCTATTTTGTAGGACAGGTTCTCGCCAAAGTATCGGAGTTATGTACTGGTAACAGGGCGTGATTCAGAAGAAAACGGGCCGGCAGCTTCATTCTGCCGGCCCAATTCCTGCATCCGGCAGCATCTTACACATAATCATATAGTTCAAAATCCGCTTTGCCGCATTCCCTCCCGTTGATAATAAGCGTAAGCGTATGGATACCCGGATAATGCTTCCTGGTGCTTAAATTTTTGAAGGAATGCTTTTTCCGGTAGAACCTTTTTTCCTTTTCTTTCAAAGTGATTTCTGAAAGCTTAAAAAGCTTACGGGTTCGTTTCCCGCTTGCTTTCACATAATCGATCCCATATTCTATTCTGGCTTTTACGGCGCTTTCAGCCAAAACCGTAAAAGAAAAAAGGATATCCTGGCCGATGCGGACAGCCGCCGATTCTAAGGCAAAGTCCCGGACGGCCACGGCGGCATCATTGTATCCGAACAGCTTCAGCACATCCTCCTTTCCTTTTTTGAGCAATGTCCTGCAGCCATGCCGCAGAATCCAGTCAGTGTTATCATTTTTTCCATACCACTTCTCTGCAAGCTCCCTTACGAGATCCGGATGGGTTTTGGAAATGTCATTCAGATTATTTGCCACACTTCTTCTGACATAGAGGGAAGAATCGGTTTTTAAGTTTTCCAATATGGGCAGAATGGGTGAGGGGTCTTTTTTAAAGCTGGTCAGTGCCTGTCCCCACGGCAGCCGGGGACGGCATCCCTCACTGGAGAGCCTTCGGACGTGCTCGTTTTCATCCTCGGACCAGGCATACATCTGGGCCATCATGCGTTCTTCATCCTTTATGAGAAAGGATCGGACTGCAAATTCAGAAGAGGCATAGGGGGTATACCTCGCCAAAGCCGCCATAGAAATATCCCAATTTTCCTCATCCTGACCGAACAGCTCTACAAAAGCCGGGAAAAAAAGAGCAAAACCGTCGAAACAGATAGCGTAATTCGGTATCACCTGATCAATGATACGAATGGCCGCTTCATAGTCTGCCGGCAAATACTTTCCCAGGTTACTACTTATCTGCAAAACCCGTTGCTTGAAGCCCAGGTCCTCCCACGTTTTGTCCATGGTTGCCTGTATAAATTCGTCTGCAGGAAATCCCCTGTAAACCGATTGGATCTCTGAAGCGAGTTTGCAAAGCGATTCATAACGATATCTGTCCTTAAATAAATCTGCCATAGGTTTCTCCTTTCTAGTCCGGTTTCCATCATGATAGCAGACAGAAACGCAAAAAGGAAGCACTGTTTCTTCCCCGGGTGCAGATAAAAAAGTATGGCGTCCCCCGGGCCTGCTTCCCTGTGCGGCCA
>NZ_QUES01000030.1:0-77303 GCF_003478085.1 Eisenbergiella sp. OF01-20
CACCGCTCTGCCAGCGGGCGGAAGGCCATTTTGCTCCTGCGAAGTTTGAGTTATGAATATAATTTTCGGCTCAAGAACTTCCTGCTTATCAAGAAGATGACTGGGCGGGAAAGCGGAAGTTTACCATAGTATATAAATCAAGGAGAAAAAATATTGTGATAAAGGGAGTTTGTGGTTTTGCTTATGATTGTAAAAATGCTGATGCTTTAGCTGATTTTTATGGTACACTGCTTGGTTGGAAAAAAGAAATTTCAGGTGGCGGATGGGCAGCATTGCGTTCTCCGCAGGGATGGTTATTTGCTTTTCAGGAAATAGAAGATTATGTTGAACCTGTTTGGCCATGGGAAAATGGAAAACAACAACAAATGGCTCATATTGATTTTTATGTGGATAATCTTTTTGAGGCGGTTGAACATGCACTAAAGTGCGGAGCCAAAAAAAGTGATATACAATATTTTGATACATCGACTGTTATGTTTGATCCGGAAGGACATCCATTCTGTTTAAGTACAATAATGCAGTAATATTCTAAGAATGAGTAAAAACCAAACCACAGTGCAGCATCTTCCAGTTTATTGGGAATCCCTATTATTTTATCGGAGAGCAGCAGTATTCAGAGTGTATGGAGTCAGCAAAAAGACTGATCCCTGCTTTAGCCCTTAACATGAATAAAAGACAGGATATGAAAAGATTCTTTATCCTGTCTTTGAAAAGTTATGTAACAAGGGATATGATTATCTTGAAGATAGTTATTTGGGTGCGGAACGGTGATATTATGTATATTGATGTAACAATTGCACTGGATAAGAGTTTATCAACAAAATTATTGCGGGATTTTGAAGAACTGGGAAACTATTAAGAATCCTTCATTTCTATAGTGTTTTCAGGATTCCACATTAGTATGTTTAAAGCATTGTCGGATATTATGGTGTTGTTGTTGATGTTGACTTCAGCAAATGAGCATAACACAAAGTGGGCCTGATAAAAGCCTATAAATATCGATACTTAGTGTGTTATTTCTGTTTTTATAATGTTAAAATTACAGTAGATCTTGAGTAGGATATATGTTTACAAGATATACCTTGAAAAAGCTTGTTGCTACAGCCAGAGTTGAAAATATCGCTTCTTGGGATTTCAATCTTGAATTCAAAAAGACTTAGCAATACATAAATACTAATAAAGCGAAAGGATTAAATTGCAATATGAAAAATTATCTCAAAATGTTTTTATTTTGTCTGGCAATAGTATTTGTTATTTTGTTTGGCGTTGTTACATATAAAGGATATGATAAATTAACCAATTATTATAATTCGGAGTTTGGTGTATTGAATAAAAATGCTTATGTTGGCGGAGATGCTTATAACTATATAATCAATGGAACATATGCCGCCGCCTATTTTGTACTTGCCGCCGGATTCTTAATTTCTGGAATCGTATGTATGACAGGCGGATTTATAATTATTGTAATAGAAGAAAATAATAAGCGAAACGGAGCGGAAACTAATAGTGAATTACAAGAGGGTCTCCCGCCGTTATAATTGGAGGAGAGGATATGGGCAGATATAAAAATATTACATATATATTGGAAAAGCAGTGGGTATCTGCCTCGCCGATAATGTTCAATAAGGGGGCTTTACTAAAGGACACTTTGACCGGAAAAAACGTATTGCAGCTGCAGTTTGTCAATCTGGACATAAAAACAGTCAGGGCAATGGTTATCAGAATCGATTGTCTGGATTGGGCTGAAAATTGTGTGGAAACAATTGTCCATACCTTTCAAGATTTAGCGATTAAACAGGGGGAAGCCTACGGAGATCGGGAACCAATAGTTCTAAACGATGAAAATACCCGCAAATTTATTTTTACGGTAACGAATGTATATTATACGGATGAAACCGAAAATTCGGGTACATATAAACTTGCAGGAATAAAAGTACCTCAGGATATAAGTTCTTTAGGACAATATGCGGAACAATTTAAAAAAGAATTCATGTCTTCCGGTTTTCATCCTGATCGTATTGTCAGGCCCTATATAAATAGTGAATATTGGTACTGTGCATGCGGCACTATGAATCCGGGAGAAAATGAGAAATGTATAAAATGCAATATTGAAAAAAGTAAATTGCTGGAGATTAGTTCGGAAAGATATCTGGATTCCAAAATGCAGGAACAGGAAGCACAGAAAAAAGCGGGAAGAAAAAGAAAGAAAAGGATTTCTGTGTTGTCTGCCTTACTTATTATTTTTATAGTAATTAGTATTTTTATTGTGAAAGTAGTGATACCGAATTTTCAATATATGGAAGCGGTAAAGCAAATGGAATCCGGACAATATGATCCGGCAATTGAAGGGTTTACCGCACTTGGGGACTTTAAAGACAGTGCTGAACAGGTCGTTGAAACCACATATCGAAAGGCGTTGAGTATAAAAGAAGAGGCAGACAGCACAGAGGCGTACGAAGAAGCCCTGGCATTGCTGGATTCCATAAAAGATAAAAAAGCATGCGAAGATATCATTATAAAAACAAAATATGATATGGCCGGGTTTATGCTTAAGAATGCAGAAACCGTTCAGGATTATTCGCATGTACAGGATTTATATAATAGTCTGGCTGATAGTATGGACTGTGAAGATAAGTTATTGGAATGCAAATATCAGATGGCATGTTTATATAGCAGAACAACAGAAACTATAGAGACAGCTAAGAAATTGTTTATCGAATTAGGAGAGTACAGGGATTCTGAAAAATGCCTTGCCGAGCTTTTGGAGGCTCATATTGAATTAACGGATGAATACAAACAGGCAAAGGAATACAGCGATACAGGTTACAGTGATAGGGCCTTGGAAATACTGGCAGGTATGGATCAGAACAATAAATATGTAAAAGAATTAACGGTTAAGTGTTATGAAAAAATATATACAGCAGGAATTGATTTTTTGTTTAACAAAAACTATACAAAAGCATCAGAGCTATTTCGTTCCATTAAAGATTATAAAGATAGCGCAGCATACATAGATAAGATAGAGATGATAAAGAAACAGCAGGCAGCAGAAGAAAATGTTCCGGTACAAGAATCTGTCAGTTTAGGGGAATTAACATCATGGCTGGCTGGAAACTGGTCAGGAGATGGAATTTATTGGTCTGGTGTTACTTTTACAAAAGTATCCGATGATTCCATGATGGTGGACGGAACTTTTACAAGAGAATCAGGACGTGTGGGGAGTGCATCAAAGATATCCAATTCCTCTGTTCAGCTTGTATTTAACGTTGATGCATTCGGTTTTAAGGATATTATGGTGGTTACAAAAACAGGGGAAAACAGTGCGACAGTTAAGTGGTGGAGTGTTACAGGAACGGGAGCAGAGGGCAAAGCTGATGTGATTCATATAAACAGATGAGAAATATCGCAGCAGGATTCTTTTTTTCCGAGCTATCCGTGTCAAGAAATAAGGCCGGAGTGGGTTACCGGTATCAGGTGGCCGCTCCGCCTTTTTTGTTCGCAGCGAAAAATACTTTATGCTTACAGAGATAATAGCTCTCATAATTATATACATATATATATAATATCCCCTCTTAAAAATGGCAGGATTATATGCTACAATAAAATGGAGCAGAACGCTTCAGTGTCAATACGTCGAGGCCTTTGTAGCTTCGTGGATTGACAGTAATTTGCGGTGATTCATGAATTTCATACCAATTAAGAATTATTGATTTTCTGATATATTGAACAAATGAATGTATTTATATTTGTTTTATGCTGATGAAACAATTAAGTATCATAAGAGTAAGCCAACTGAATGATAGAAAGGATTTGAAACACAGGTTAAATATTATGAAATGGGAGATTGTCTGTGTTTTGCCCTTTTTTGTAGCGGTTGAAACATATGCTAATTCGTAATATCAAAAGGACAGAATTAGTAAGCAGGCTGCTTACAAGGGACTAAGTGATGGAGATTGTGAAAGCATATGAGTTATGGAGGTGCAGTAAATGTACTTAAAAGGAATTATAAAAGATGCTAAAGAGTTAGAATTCGTTATATTTTGCATCGAAAGTATCGCTTCTGAACTTGGTGCAGACGCTGAACAAGTCTATAAGGTTTTGACAGAAAAGAGTGATATTCTTAAGGGGTATATAGTGCCTGAATATGAAATACTGCATACGCAAAGCAAAGAATATATCGTAAATGATATTATAGAATTGATGAAAGAAAAGGGGGTGGAAGTTTGATTATTTATCATGGCTCTTATATGGAGATTGTCCGCCCGGATTTAAAACACTCCAGGCCCAATGTGGGCTTTGGACTTGGTTTTTATACAACTCCGATTTATGCTCAGGCTGTAAAATGGTGTGGAAAGTTCATGCGCCGCGGTAAAAATGGCATTGTGTCACGTTATGAATTTAATGAGACAGCATATGATAATCTAAAAGTATTAAAATTTAATTCTTATTCCGAAGAATGGTTGGATTTTATCCTGACCTGCCGCAGCGGGAAAGATACATCTGATTATGATATTGTGATGGGCGGCGTGGCGAATGATAAGGTGTTTAATACGGTTGAACTATATTATGATGGACTGATTGATAAATCGGAAGCTATTAACCGTCTCCGTTATGAAAAACCTAATATGCAGATTTGCCTTCGTACAGAAAATGCCATAGAGAACTACCTGCATTTTGAAGGGAGTGAACAGATATGACTGCGAATCCTATTTTGCTGCAGAAAAAATATGCCCGTGTGATAGAATGTTTTGCCTCGAATATGAGTATTTCCTTAGATGATGCTTTAGCTTTCTTTTATCACTCAGAGGTCTATCGGCTTATCAGTAAGGGTGTTTCCGATATGCATTGTATGAGTGATGAATATTTGGCGGAGGAATTAAAAGTGGAATATAATGCAAATAAATTAAAGACACAAAGGTAAAGAATATATTTATTAAAGGGAAAGCATGTAATTGGTTAAATTCCAGTTGTGCGCCGGGAAGGCGACTGATAGAGGTTTTGATTATTATGGAGATAGTTACCCGGGTGGGGAGCGGTGATATTATGTATAGGCAGATAGGGAGGAGAAGCTGATGAATGTAAGAAAAATTGTGGGCAGTGAAAAATTCGATGCATACCTGATATCTATGTTTTGCTTTCATGCAAGAGTTGATGATGTGGAGAGCCAGCGCGAACGGGTTGAAAACGAAAATATAGAAGATTGGGGTGCGTTTACGGATAACGGAATACTGGCTGCCAGAATTTTGAATAACAAATTTGATTTTATCATTGACGGAACTCCTGTGAAGTCTGGTGGAATAGGTGGAGTTTCCACATTGCCTGAATATCGGAATCAGGGGGCGGTCAGGGATATTTTCAGGAAGTTTCTGCCGGAAGCGTATCGCAGTGGGGAAGTAATATCGGCGCTTTATCCGTTTAACCAGGCCTTTTACCGAAAACAGGGTTACGAAGTAGTGAATTACCAAAGTAATTATGAACTAAAGCCTGCTCTTCTTGCAGGATATAAGTTTGACGGAACGGTAAAAAGGTGGAATCCCGGAGAAGCCGTTGAAGAGTATGTACAAATATATAATGAGTTTGTAGAAAGCTATAATCTGTCCGTGCTGCGGGATGCAAAAAGTATGATGGAGCAGATGAAGGTTGATAAGCTTTATAAGGAAAGAAAATTCTCATACATATTTAGTCTTGACGGTAAAAATATAGCGTATATTATTTTTTCAGATATACAGCATGACCCTGCGGCCATTCTGCGTGTGGAAGAAAGCGCCTGGGTCAGCCGCGATGGCTTTCATGCAATACTGGCCTTCCTTGGCAGATTTGAAGCGGACTACGGAAACATCCAATTGCCGCTGCCTTACGGAATTGATTTGTTACGAATAATCAGCACACCAGGAGCTTATGATATTCAAAAAACCTGTCGTTATGATTATATGCTTCGGGTGATAAACGCTAAAAAGCTTCTTGAAACGATAAGGAAGCCTTCTGATTGTGATTTTGTAATGAAGGTAAAAGATGATATTATCCCGGAAAACAATTGTATGTTGCGTGTGGCTGCAGATTCTGTTTCTATTGAAGGTGGTTCAGGAATACCGGATATTACTGTGTCGGTGTGTGCGTTGGCGCAGATGGCGGTGGGATGTATTAATCTGGATGAGGCTATACTTAGACCGGATGTTTTAATCAATGCCAAAGAAGATATGCTGAGAAAAGTCTTTGTGGAGAAGAAGATATTTGTTGTTGAAAGATTTTAATCCTTTCGGTAGCGGTTTTATTAGCTGGAAGCAGTGTGTTTTACAGGTGTGGCAGTCATTGGCCTTTTTATCGCAATAGGGGTCTGTTTGATAAGAAGGACAATTGAGATAATTCAGGTTTATCGGGCAGATAAAAAAGAAGATAACAAATGTGCAGAATATGTTCTGGAAAAGGATGCGTTTGAAGCAGTGAAATGGAGATTACGGGAAAATGAGTAATTAATATTCCCTCTTAAAAACAGCAGAATTATATGTTATAATGGCAAAAACATACTTTTTTCCGGGACAGTTTCTTATTCTATGGGAGGGATATACCAGGAGGCGCGCAGATGGAAAAGGAATTAAAGTTTTATGAGAAAAAGATCCTGAATGACAAGGAATTTCCCATTCAGCTGCATATCAACCGGGTTCATGAAAAAAGATGGTATTTCGCGCCCCACTGGCATGAGCACATTGAACTGCACTATGTAGTTTCGGGCAGGACGAAATTCCTTTTGGATCAGCAGGAAATCCCGGGGGAAAAGGGAGATCTGGTCATTGCCAACAGCAATGTTCTTCATGCCGGCTACTGCTACGGAAGTCCGGTGGAGGTTCTGGTGATGATTTTTGAGATGGAAGCTCTATCGGAAGAACTGGCGGACAAGAATATCCTTTTTCAGCCCTGGATTAAGGATGATGCGGAAATTGGGCGGATCATGCGCAGGATTTATGATGAAAATGAGAAGAAGGATATTGGTTATAAACTGGCCTGTAAAGGCGGTCTGCTGCAGTTAATTACCTATCTGTCGCGCAATTGTGTGCAGGAAATGCTCTCAGACAGCGACAGCTTAAAGCGCAGAAAGAAGCTGGAGCGGCTCAATACGGTAATCCAATATATAGAGCAGCATTATACGGAAGCTATCAATAACAAGCAGCTGGCGGATCTGCTCCATTTGAGTGAAGACCGGTTCAACCATTTATTTAAAGAAAGCATGGGGATGCCGCCGCTTCAGTATATTAACGGAATACGCCTGAAAAAGGCCATGCACCTGCTGAAAAAGGGGGATTATTATACGGTGGCGGAAGTGGCCGATGCGGTGGGATTTTCGGATTATAACAACTTTGGCAGGATGTTCCGGAGGTTTTACGGCTGTACTCCCCTGGACATAATAAAAAGGTCAAACACCCCGCCGCAGGCAACGGGACAACAAATTTGAAATGACGTGAAAGCGAGGAACGAATGTTTATGGGTATCTGTTCTGCTCTACGCTTCTCGAATAAAAAACAGCAGAATCATATGTGCTTTCAGCAGAGGAATCCTATCAATCTTCTGCTGATTTTTTTATAATGTCTTTGTCGGAACGCAATTTTTGTGCTCTCACAAAAAATCCAAATTTGAGATAGGAGAATGTAAAATGAAATTGGGGACTTTAACAGTTGCATTAGGAGACCTGTCATTTGATAACGCATGTAAATTTCTTGCCGAAAACGGGGTACAGATGGTGGAAATCGGATGCGGCGGTTTTCCGGGCAAGGCTCATTGTGATGCGGCAGAGCTGCTGGCAGATGAGGAAAAGCGGAAAGCGTTTATGGATACCCTGCATAAGTACGGCCTGGAAATCAGTGCCCTCAGCAGTCATGGCAACATGGTGCATCCTGACAAGGCAGTGGCGAAAGCTTTTGATGATGATCTGACGAATGCCATTCTTCTGGCTGAAAAGCTGGGGGTACCGGTGGTGAATACGTTTTCCGGATGTCCCGGAGGGAGTCCGCAGGATGCAGTGCCCAACTGGGTGACCTGCCCCTGGCCGGATGATTTTTCACAGATTCTGGAATATCAGTGGAATGAGGTGCTGATCCCGTACTGGAAGGAAAAAGCGGCATTTGCCAGGGCGCATGGTGTTCATAAAATCGCGTTGGAGCTGCATCCGGGATTCTGCGTTTATAATACAAAGACGCTGCTGCGTCTCAGGGAAGCTGTCGGACCGGAAATCGGAGCCAATTTTGACCCCAGCCATCTGATCTGGCAGGGAATGGACCCCTGCGCATGTATCCGTGAACTGGGAAAGGCCGGGGCCTTGTTCCACTTCCATGCTAAGGATACGAAAGTGGATTCCATCAATACGGCGCTGAACGGCGTTCTGGATACGGAACATTATGGAAATGAACTGAACCGTTCCTGGATCTTCCGCGCTGTGGGATACGGACACGGTGAGGACTACTGGAAAGCGATTATTTCGGAGCTTCGTCTGGCGGGATATGACTATGCGATAAGTATTGAGCATGAAGACAGCCTGATGTCCGGCAGGGAAGGGCTGCTGAAGGCTGTTCAGTTCCTGAAAAATGTGTTGATATATGAAGAAAAGGGAAATATGTTCTGGGCTTAAAGCACAGGAAAAAATACAGTAACCGTTCAGACTTGTCCGAACCGTTACGCTATACGAGGAGACATCATGAAGCATAAAATAGCAATGGTCGGTTTCGGCGGCATGGCCGGCTGGCATTTCGATCTGATTAAGGATTTGGAAGATCTGGAAGTGGCCGGCATTTGGGATATTAAAGAGGAACGGCGCGAGTATGCCAGTCAATTAAATATCCGGGTTTATACCGGGCTGGAGGAGCTGCTCGCAGATCCACAGGTGGATCTGGTGCTGATCGCCGCTCCTAATGACGTACATAAGAGTGTAGCCATAGCGGCATTGGAAGCAGGGAAAAATGTGGTTTCGGAAAAGCCGGTAACCCTCAGCAGTACAGATTTGCAGGAAATGATGGATGCAGCGGACAGAACGGGCCGTTTTCTGACCGTTCATCAGAACCGCCGGTGGGATGAAGACTTTTTGACCGTAAAGAGGATTCTGGAAGAAGGGAAGCTGGGAGAGGTCTTTCGGATGGAATCCAGAGTCCATGGTTCCAGGGGAATTCCCGGGGACTGGCGGCAGGAAAAGGAGCATGGCGGAGGAATGGTTCTGGACTGGGGCGTTCATCTGCTGGATCAGGCGCTTCTGTTTTATCCCGGCGTGAAGCTGCATACCGTATATGCCACGGTTACGCATGTGACTAACCAGCTTGTGGATGACGGGTTTACTGCGGATCTGGGATTTGCCAATGGCGTTCATATACTTGTGGAAGTGGGGACGAGCAATTTTATCCAGCTTCCCAGATGGTATGTGCTTGGCGCAAACGGCAGTGCCTTGATTGAGGATTGGGACAGGAACGGACGCATTGTCCGTGCAAACGGTACGGATGAGAAGGATGTGGTGCCTGTCATTACCGCCGCAGGCCTGACCAAAACCATGGCGCCGAGAAGAGAGGACAGTATTTATACGGAAGAGCTTCCCCAAGTATCCGGTGATATCCGGGAATTCTATCAGAACGTGATGGCTGTGCTGGAGGGGAAAGAGGAAAGCCGGATCAAACTGGACGAGGTCATGCGGGTGATGCGTCTCATGGAAGCGGTTTTTGAGTCGGCGGCCCGGCAACAGGTGGTAAAGTTTGAAGAAGAATAATAGTAATGGTTCGTAACGGTTCAGACAAGTATGAACTATAACGGATAATAACCAATAGAACGGGAGGGAAAATTTTATGGAGAAAATGCCAATTGCCGTACAGGTCTACTCGGTGCGGGAAGAAGCCGGCGCTGATTTTGCAGGGACAATGAAACAGCTGAAAGCGCTGGGGTACGACGGGGTGGAGCTGGCCGGACTTTACGGCAAGACACCTGAGGAGATAAGAGGATGGCTGGAAGAAGCGGATCTGACTCCTGTCGGGGCCCATGTGCCCTTTGAAGAATTGGATAAGGATTTGGAGAACACGGTCAGGGCGTATCACAGCATCGGCTGCAGCTACGTGGCCATTCCCGCCATTTCGGAGGACCGCAGGTACGGCGGCAGCAGATATGAAGAATTTCTGGCAGCGATTCCGGTAATCGCAGGTGAATGCAGAAAATACGGGATGAAGCTTCTGTATCACAATCATGGGTTCGAATTTGAAAAAGCGGCAGACGGAAAAACGCCTTTGGATGAGCTTTATGCATCCCAAAGCCCGGATGATCTGGAAACCGAATTGGATACCTGCTGGGTAAAAGTGGCGGGGGAAGACCCTTTAGGGTATCTGGAGAAATACCGGGAGAGGTGTCCGCTCGTACATATTAAGGATTTCATCCGGGATGACGGCGTGAAGCTGGTTGCCGTAGGAGATGGCGTGCAGGATATCAGGGCAATTGCAGAAAAAGCACAGGAGTGCGGTGCTAAATGGCTTGTAGTGGAACAGGATGATCATATCTTTGGAAGCCCGATGGAAAACATGAAAAAGAGTGTCTGTTATCTCAGGAGCATCATGGAGTGAGAGAGCGGCAGAGCAGATTAAGAAAGGATTTACATGGTATGAAAACAATGAGAATCGGTATTGTAGGATGCGGGGGAATCGCAAACGGGAAGCACCTGCCTGCAATCAAAAGAAGCGGAAATTTTGAGGTGGCGGCGTTCTGTGATCTGATAGAGGAACGTGCGGTTAAAGCAAAGGAAGAGTACGGCACACCTGATGCAAGGGTCTATACGGATTATCAGGAGCTGTTACAGGAGGATCTGGACGCGGTTTATGTCCTTACCCCCAATAATGCCCACGCACCTGTTACCATTGCTGCGCTGAAGGCCGGAAAGCATGTCATGTGTGAAAAGCCCATGGCAAAAACGTATGCGGAAGCCAAAGAGATGGTGGAAACAGCAAAAGAGACGGGAAAAATTCTCACCATTGGTTACCAGAACCGTTACCGGTCGGATTCCCAGTATCTGAAACGTGCCTGTGAAAACGGCGATCTGGGTGATATTTATTATGCGAAAGCCCATGCCATCCGCAGAAGGGCCGTTCCTACCTGGGGAGTGTTTATTGATGAAGAAAAACAGGGCGGCGGGCCGCTGATCGATATCGGAACCCACGCGCTGGATCTGACGCTGTGGATGATGGACAATTATGAGCCTGCGTCTGTGACCGGATCCGTGTTCCGTAAGCTGGCGGACCAGACGGAAACAGGCAATGCCTGGGGGGACTGGGATCCCACGAAGTTTACGGTGGAGGATTCCGCCTTTGGATTCATTAAGATGAAAAACGGAGCCACTATCGTGCTGGAATCCTCATGGGCGATCAACAGCCTGGATGTAGGGGAGGCACAGACCAGTCTCTGCGGAACCAAAGCCGGTGCCGATATGGCGGACGGCCTGCGCATCAACAGGGTGGAGTATGGCAGGCAGTGCGTGGAAAAGCCTGATTTCAGTGCAGGCGGCGTAGCCTTTTTTGACGGAGCTGCAGAAAAAGCGGATGATGTGGAGCAGAGGATTTTTTACAATGCGGTCATGAACGGGGAACCCCTTACGGTGAAGCCGGAACAGGCACTTGTGGTGACACAGATTCTGGAAGCGGTATATGAGGCGGCTAAGAGCGGGAAAACCGTATATTTTAATTAAATAGAATTGTCCGCCGGGGCTGGTGCCGCCGGAAGGCGCCAGGATGAAGGCGCCGGACGGCACCGGGAAAAAGCCGCTGGGGACGGGAGGCAGAAAATGGAATTAGGGATTATTTCATGGATAGAAGAAGATGATTTCCGGAAAGCGAAAGAGCGCGGCCTTTCCTTTGTGGAATTGGATGTAAACGACAGGGCTGAGGAATTTTTGGCGCATCTGGATCAGGTCATCCGCTTCAGTAAGGCGTATGAAATGCCGGTAGGAGCCGTTGGCCGCTGGGGCAGCGACCGGATCAGCAGGGACGGCATCCGTCAGGAAGAGCTGGAGCTGGAATACAGGCTGATAGACGCAGCGGCCCGTTTGGACTGCGGTGTGTATATCACAGGCTGCAACTATGTGGAAGAGCTTTCCTATTATGAAAACTGCAGCTTTGCCATCGCGTATTTCGAAAAGCTGATCGCTTACGGCAGGGAAAAGAAAGTAAAAATCGCGGTTTATAACTGCCGTTGGAATAATTTTGTATGCAATCCTATGGCATATAAAGTGATTCATGGTTATCTGAAGGAGCTGTATATCAAATATGATCCTTCCCACTGCATTTATGACGGAGGGGATTATCTTCAGGAGACAAAGGACTGGGGAGACCGTTTTGCCCATGTACATCTGAAGGGCTCCCTTGTTATCGGAGGGGAACGGTTTGACGATCCGCCTGCAGGACTGGATCAGACTAACTGGGGGGCTTTCCTTTCCGTGCTGTATGCCAAAGGGTACAACGGCAGGCTGAGCATTGAGCCGCATTCCCAAACCTGGAAGGGTACGCTTGGAGAGAAGGGGATTGATTTCACCATTACCTATTTCCGGGGACTGATACTGTAAAAGGATTGAACGAAGAGTGATATAACAAGATATGGCTGCCGAAGTGTTCCGTATTTCGGCAGCCATATTTTACTTTTTGCGGAAAATATTATAGCGATGGAAATATAATTGCGCTGCCTGTTGCCAGACAGCGCAATGAAACCGCGTAAGGCGGCCGGCTGTACCCTGTAAAGCGGGATTCCCGCCCGCCGGACCAGCCGCTTTTTTCTGTTTGTGCTTACCCCTTAACAGCGCCGATTGCAATACCCTTGACAAAATACTTTTGAAGAAAAGGATAAATAACCATGATCGGCAGAACGCCCATTACGGTCAGTGCCATCCGGACGGAGGTGGAAGGCAGATCGGCGGTGTTTATATTACCGCCGGACTGCGCCTGTTGCCGCAGGGAATCCAAATCGCGCTGGATGTTCATCAGCAATACCTGGATGCTGAACATCCGGTCGTCATTGAGATAGTACAGGCCGTTCATCCAGTCGTTCCAATAAGCCAGTCCGACCAACAGGCCTATTGTGGCAATGATAGGCAGGGCCATTGGAAGTACGATGCCGAAGAGGATTTTAAACTCACTTGCGCCGTCAACCCGGGCCGCTTCGATTACGGCATCAGGGATATTGGCGGTGAAATAAGTACGCATCATGATGACGTTGAAAGCGCTCATCAGCAGGTTGGGGATAAGAAGGGCGAACATGGTGTTGCGGATATGGAAGGTTTGGGTCCACATCAGATAAGAAGGCACCAGGCCGCCGGAAAAAAGCATGGTAAAGAATAAATAAAAGGCAAAAATATTCCTGCCCGGCAGTTCTTTCCGGGAGAGGGGATAGGCGTACAGGGTGGTGAACAGCAGATTGCACGCCGTACCGATCAGAGTTATCATAAAAGAAATGCCATAACCGCGGACCACCGCGGCGGACTTCGTCAGCAGATACTCATAGGCATAGGTACTGAACTTGGCAGGAAAGAAGCTGTAGCCGTTCGTAATCAGGGTCTGTTCCTCGGTGAAGGAGGACATAATTAACAGGATGAAAGGCGCAATCGCGCATATAATGAGAAAACTCAGCAGGATGTGGGCAAAAATTTGGAACCCTTTTCCCTTTTCTACCATAATCTGCTACCTCCTTCTTAAAACAGGGAACTTTCATTGTCCACCTTGCGGACAATGAAATTGGCGGTTACCACCAGAATGAATCCTACAACGGACTGGTATACGCCTGCTGCAGAAGACATGCCGATGTTGTTGGTCTGCATCAGACCGCGGTATACATAGGTGTCGATGGTCTGGGTCACGCTGATCAGAGGACCGGAATTCTGGGGCACCTGATAGAACAGACCGAAATCGGAACGGAAAATACCGCCCATAGCCATCAGGGTCAGAATGATAATGGTGGATTTCAGGCCGGGCAGCGTGACGTTCCGGATTTGCTGCCAACGGTTGGCTCCGTCCACCACGGCGGCTTCATACAGTGTGTGGTCAATGCCGCAGATGGTGGCATAGTACAGGATCATATTATAACCCAGGCCCTTCCAGATATTGATTATCACCAGGATAAACGGCCAATACTTAGGGCTGTTGTACCAGTCGATGGGGGCTGCGCCAAAAGCGGCGAGCAGGGAGTTGTTGATATAACCATTGCTGCTGCTTAGGAAAGCAAATGCGAGGTAGCTGACGATAACCATGGAAATCAGGTAAGGGATCAAAATCACGGTCTGGTACAGCTGCTTGGCCTTCGGGCTGCGGATTTCGTTGAGGATTATAGCGACTGCAACTGCCAGCACGGTGCCCAGCGTAATAAATACCAGATTGTAGAGCAGGGTGTTCCGGATCATGATTAAGGCATCATTTGTGCGGAACAGAAATTCAAAGTTTTTTAACCCACACCACGGGCTGCCATAGATGCCGTCTCTGGCGTTATACTGCCTAAATGCGATCTGAATACCAAACATGGGAATATAGCAGTTGATAAACAGATAGATAACGCCCGGTATGAACATCAAATAAAGGGGCCAGAAGCGCTTCAGCGTTTTTCTGACTTTCTTCATATTTTTTCCTCCCTATGATTCGATATTGTGAAAACAACGGATGCCACGCTCTGCGAATCATCCTTATGTTCAAGAAGAGGCGGGCTGGGAGCTTCCCATACCCGCCTTCCTTTTGCTGCACGATTCTATAACAATTATGGCTGATTGGAGTTTATTTCTTGCTGGCCAAAAAGTCGTCCAGCTGCTTCTGTTTCTCCTGGATGATTTCATTGATTCCGGCGCTTTCCAGCTCGGCAATGAATTTAGGAAGGTTCTCGGCAGGATCCATAGCCCCCCAGCGCAAAGCGGTATGATAAGCAGAAACCACGTTGTTGCAGGCGGTAACCTGATTCAATACAGGATTGCTGTCCCAGGAAAAACCATGGGCCGGGCTGGCAACACCGCTCTCATTAAACTTATTAAGCTGCTCCCAGAGGTCGGCTTCGCCGCCTTTCCAGATAGGAGTGAGCTGCTGATTAGGCCAAGCCCAGTCAACGGAAGAATAGCCGCTGGCGTTAGGGTCCACACCTTCCGGTGTAGTGATAAAGGTTTTGGAATCATCCGTGTATTCCCAATGCTTGCCTTCGATGCCGTTGATAAACAGGTTGGACACCTCGGGATCCGTATACATCAGGTTCCACAGCTCCATGGCTTTCTCCGGATGAGGGGAGCTGTAAGGGATGATGAAGGAATTACCATTGGAAACATCCGTATATTTGTAAGGCTCAACCACCCTCATGAATACCACTTCTTTGCCGTTGGACTTGTAGTTTTCCAGCTCTTTTCCGGGTTTCCAGTTTTCATACATGGCAAAGCCGTTACCGGAAAGCAGGTTGTTCTCGGTAGTAGTGGTAGCATCAGGCATGATCAGGCCTTCCTGATTCCATTTATACATCATTTCGCAGAATTTACGATAGCTGTCAGAAGCGTAATAATTCACAACTTCTGTGCTGTCGTCGAAAACATTTTCCAGAACACCCAGATAGTCGCCCATCGGATCAACAGGCAGCGTTTCCTGCATACCGCCGGCGCTCCAGGTGGGAACCAGAGGATACATATCGGGATAAGCTTCGTGAACCTGAGTCAGGATCTTGTACATATCATCATAGGTGCCTATTTCAGGAACCTCAATACCCAGTTCATCCACGATGTCTTTACGCATGGAAAAGCCGGCAGAACGGGAGGTGTCTTTCATGTCAGGAAGGGCATATAAAGTGCCGCTGAAACGGCAGGCATCCAAATCCACAGGATTGATTACTCCCAGGGCGCCTTGTCCGTACTTTTCAACCAGATCATCCAGACCGGTGGCATAATTGTTGCGGACAATAGAAGCCAGCTGTCCGTTAACATTATTGTAGTTCAGCAGATCGATAGGCTCACCGGAGGTGAGGGCCAGATTGATCTGTTCTGCATCCTGCCCGCGGATCAGCTCAATTTCAACGCCGATTTTCTCGCGGGTGATCTCACTGATAGCTGCAGCAACTTCGTTGCAATCTTCTGTATCAGCGCTGCCCACACCCCAGACAACCAGCTTCACAATTTCGCCCGAGTTTTCGGTCCCGCCGGTATTGCCGGCGCTTTCGCCTTCATTGGAAGCACCTGCATTGCCTGAATTACCCGAATCCCCTGTACTGCCTGTACTGGTGCTGCCGCATGCAGCCAGACTGGCGGTCATTACGCCTGCCAACAGAATTGCTGCGCTTCGTCTCCAAAATTTAATCATATTACTTCCTCTCCTTACATGATATTGTAGTAGTTATTAAAGCCCCTCTCCAAGGGCTGTGTGCCAACCTGTAACGGATGGCTTAGTGTCTGCCGCAGAAGATGATCCACTGTCAAAAAAACGGACAGCTTATAACCTGATTTGGACTTCTGCTTTGCCATACTCTTTGTCATCCCTCCCCTCCCCAGGATATCCGGAATTTTCTTTTTCATATAAAACCTCCCTTTTTCTTTGGATACCCTTGGTTTTTGACAAGTCACTATCCTTGTTTATACTATATTTATCGTTAAACTAAATTATTTGATAATAATGCATTGTTCTAACACATTTGTCAATAGAAAATAAGAAAACATAAATAAGTTTGGCAAAAACGCATAATTATAAAGGCGTATTTTTGTTATAATTTTATTTATATCGTTAAACAAAAAACAGGTTGGCAATCAAATCGTTCTGCATAAAAGGCAGGTATGGCATTTATTTCTTCTTTTCATCCATACGGTACTTTTTAGGCGTAATGCCCACACTCTTTTTAAACTGTCTCTGAAAATAGGATGGAGAGGAAAAACCTGTTCGATAGCTGATTTCCTGGAGAGAGTAATCCGTAGTGGACAGCATGACTTTTGCAGCCTTTAAACGTTCTTTCAGAATGAAACCGGTCAGGGATTCTCCTGTCTTTTTACTGAAAATGGCAGAAATATAATCGGGATTCATATGTACAAATTCTGCGATCATCTGACGGTTCAAATCAGGGGAAGAAAGGTTTTTGCGGACGCAGTCCTGTATAATTTCTATGGTTGATTCTTTTTTTTCTTCTTCCCGGTTGATTTTAAACAGTTCCGGATAGACTTTTCTTCGTTTCCTTTCACCTACGGCTTTCGCCAGTGCATTTTCCAGGTTGGCAATATCTACAGGCTTGGTAAGATAGTCCATCAGATGCAGTTCTATGGCGGAATGGGCATAATCAAACCGTTCATGTCCGGTAAGCAGAAGAATTACCGGATTCAGATTTCTTTTGTACAGCCATCGTATAAAATCGAAACCATTTTCTTTAGGCATTTCTATGTCAGTAAGAACAATATCCATATCGGGTTGCCGTTCCATCACATTTCTTGCTTCCTGTACGCTATGGGCGGAATATTGTTCATGGATACCCAGCTTCTCCCAGTTCGTATTCAGCCGGATATCTTCAACAATATAAAAATCATCATCAATTATTAATATTTTCATTCGGTATCTCCTTATGTTTTAGGTTCAGGAATCCTGATAGGGAATATATGGAATAATAATATCTACCTGTGCTCCCCCCATAGCGGCATTGTTGGAAAAACGGATATTTCCGCGGGAATCCCCATAGGCGAGAATAATCCGTCTCTTTATATTGTAAAGTCCTATCCGGGTTCCGTCGGCTATTTCTTCTACGGCGGGATTCGGCCGGTTCAGATCATCCAGCATCTGCTCCGGGAAACCGTTCCCGGTATCCAGATGCCTGATATGTACATAAGTTGCTCCCGTTTTGTCCTGTTCTTCATGAGCGGAGACGATGAGCTTCAGCTTTGTGTCCGTACTCAGATTATGTTTTATGGAATTTTCACTCAGCATCAGAATCAGGCAGGGAAAGACCGCTGCATTGTCACACAGATCTCTGATATCAATTTGACACGTCAGGCTGTCCGGATAACGGTAATTATTTAAAGCGTAATAGTTACGGACAAAACGTATCTCCTCTGCAAGGCTGACGAAGGACTTGGTGGACAGTGTATAGCGGAGATGGCCTGCCAATGTGGATATCATTGATTTTAATACGGTGCGGCTGACGGAGGTTCCTGCCATGGAAGAGATCACACTCAGACAATTAATCAGAAAATGGGGTGATATCTGGTTGCGCAGGCTCAGCAGTTCATATTCTTTTTTCAGAAGCTGTTCCTTCAGTACCTGGTTTTCAAGAGAGTTAATGTGCTCAAGAAGCCGTATGACCTCTTCATTAATTTCCCGCACTTCCTTACAGCGGCTGACTGTCTGTTCTTTTACATTCTCAGGCTGCCAGCTGTCCTTTACCGCTTCTGAGATTCTGTACAATTCCCGTACGGGAAGCTGCAGACGGCTGCTGAAAAGAATGAAGGTGGAAAGAAAACAGAGAGTAAGCAATACGATAAAGACTCCCTGCAGCTTATAATGCAGATCCAGCGTCTGCTGCAGCTGGGAATAAGGCATCAGAATCAGGAGTTCCCCATAACAGAAAGCAGGCTGTATTTGGAATTTCATATATCTGCTGTTGGCATAGGTTACAAGCTGCCGTTTCTTTTCCAGAACAGGTCTCAGATCCTCTTTGCATTCTGTATGGTTCCTAACCGGTGCATCCATTTCCGGTGCATTGAGAAAGGCGCACAGGGTGTCTTTGGATGTGCTTTGTTCCAGCCTTTTCATGATAGTATCCAGGTTAACCCACACGCCGCCAATCATATTGTTGTAGGTAAACATACGGACAAGACAGTACCTGCCGTTTATCTGGTATAGGACATATCTGCTGTTTTTTGATGGTATTTCCCGATAGTAGGAGGAAAAATCTTCTGATCGCAGCATATCCCTGAAATAGGCGGGAAAAAAGGAATTAAGATCCCGGACGGCGGATATGAAGCGATCATTGCGTCCGCTGTAGAAAAACAGCCCGTCCACTGTAGAGTAGCACAACAGATAGGAATTCAAAGTTCTTTGGAGGCTGGATTCACAAACTGAAATATTCAGAATATTATCGGTACAGGAAAGCTCAGTCAAATCGGAATTACTGTAAAGGGTTGACAGGACAGAACGGTTGGCAATATCCAGATCATTTTTTATCTCCGTCAGACAATAGTCAATGGTCCTGCAGTAGCTATTATAAAGATTAGTCTGCATATTATGGTTTAGAAACAGAAAAATTGCTGAAAAGGAGATGACAAACAGGCTGTAGATTAACAAAACGATTTTAATCAATTGGGAATAAAGTGAATATTCCCGTTTGTGGTAAAGCATGGCTTCCTCCTTCTAATGGGATACGGTGAATATTTTTCTGACCGCTTACGGATAAAGAGTGCGGCACTATGATAGTAATCCTACAGGTCAGGAAATGCAATTGACAAACCGGAAGATGTAAGAATTTTGAAACAATGCCTAAGACGCGTGCATAGTTTTCATGAAATTGTTTTCTTATAATGAATTATGACAAGACCGCCGGAGGTTCGTTTCCGGAAAATCTGACAGAGAATGGAGGAAAAAATGAAAACCTGGAAAGACAGAGTCAAATCGGATTACAGTGAAATCCGTGGTGTCCATCATGGACCCAGAGAAGGCGTTTCTATGGAGCAGCTCGACAGAGAACTTGGGTTTGCCCAGAGGCTGCGGATTAATTCCGTCCGTACCTGGATACGGGAGGAGGACTGGCACAGGGAACCTGAAAAGGTGGAAAAGAGAGTCTTGGATTATGCCCGTCTCTGCGCCGGACATGGGATGAGCATTATGCCGATTTTTTCCAGCGGCAACCAGATACGCAGCTATGAGCTTCTGACCGCAGAAGAATGGGAACGCAAACGGGAATTTTTGTCTGCAATAATACAATTGCTGAAAAACGAACCTAACCTGTTGATGTGGGATGTCTATAATGAACCCTTCTGTAATGATTATCTGAGAAACTGTCCTGAGGGGGAATATGAATCCCGGTACAGGAAAATCGAGCATGATTTGAGACTTCAGTGCCGGATGGTACGGGAATTGGATGACGATACGCCTATTACGGTGGGGCATGAACTGAAAGAGCATCTGGATTCCACGGCGGATTTGGTTGATGTCATAGCCTTTCACGATTACCTGACCACCAGAAAGGATATAAGGCAGGTATATGAGTATGCAGGAAAATGTGCGGCGGTCCAGGGAGGGAAACCGGTCATCAATAATGAAACCGGCTGCATTGGGCGTGCCAATCCTTATGATGTGGAGCTGCAGTTTTGTGAGGAATTCCATTACGGCTATTATATTTTCAATCTGGTGATTGAAGGTTTCTGGGCACCCCTTCATGGGATAATATATCCGGACGGTACCATACGGGATCCTTCTGTCGTAGCGGCTATGTTCGGATTTTACAGGAACAGGGGGAAAGGAAGGGTACTTCCCCAGGGGAACAGAGAAGAGTATGCGACAGCCGCGGTAGAACGGGTGAAAAAAGCCCTTGCAGTGGACAAGCAGAGTCTGTTTACCAAATTTGAAGCATCGACAGATGAAATTCTGGAGGCGGCAGAGGTCTGTGTCAATATTCTGGAATGCTGCGAAATCGTTCCTATGGATGATTTACTGTCCGCCAGATTATTTGAACTGAAAGACAGGCAGGAGGAAAAACGCGATAGGGCGAAGATACGAAAATTTGCCTATGATGTTTCCAGGAAGCTACAGGATTATTATTGTCTGTACTGAATAAAAACAAGCAAATCTATAGTTTACTTATGATAACAGGGAGGATTTACCATGAAGAAAACACTCGCGTTACTGATGTGTGCTGTGCTTACAGCCGGTCTTATTTCAGGATGCACAGGAAGCCCGCAGAAAGAGGAAGCTGCGCCGGCGGAGGCTGCTTTGGAAGAAAAGAAGGCAGCCGCTTCCGGAGAAGATGCTGCTGACAGCACTGTTACTGATTTTGGCGGTGAGACAATTGTAGTTGGCCTGTACTGTGGTGATGATTCTGTACCGGGAAAAGACAGGATTTTTAAAAAAATTAATGAGTATTACATGGAAAAATACAACATCAATGTTCAGTTTGTGACTGCAAATATGGGAGATTATGCACAGTCTATAAATATGATGCTCTCTTCCGGAGAACAGATGGATATTTTCAGTTCAGGGGTACTGGGATTTTCCAATACCGTATCTAATGAGAGTACTTACGATCTTTACCAGGATGATCTGATTAACAAATATGGTAAGGATATTCTGGAACTGGTTGATCCTGCATTCTTGAAAGGCTGTGTGGTAAACGGCTCTCTCTATGCGGTTCCCTGTATGAGAGACCTGGCAACCGGCATGTGGTGTATCGCATTTGATAAAAAATATCTGGACGGAATCGGGTATGATTTTTCCGGAGTAAATACAGAAGAATGTATTCCTTCTACCGAAGAAGAAATGACAGAGCTGTTTGCACAGCTGCATGAAGCTTACCCGGATGTCAATGTAATTTACCCCTGGAATCATGGCTATCTGAATCAGAAGCTCTTATATGATCCAATCGGCGGAGATAACTTTGGTGTACTTCTGGATCCGGCCAACAGCCTGGAAGTATCCAACCTGTTTACCAGTGATTTATTCAGAGAGTATTGCGAATTGATGTATAAGTGGCAGCAGGCAGGATATATCTCAAAGGATGCTGTTACCGAGACCCAGAATGGAGGAGCACAGATTATTGCAGGTACATTGATGTGTGATGCTACTGCCGGCAAACCTGGTATCGTACGACAGAAAGAAGTGGAACGCGGGAATCTGGATTCTATCGTATTCCAGCTGGGTGAGAATTTCGTAAACTCTTCTCAGGCTTCTGCTGCATCGTGGAGCATCAATTCCAGTACGGAAGCTCCGGAGGCGGCTATGGTAGTCCTGAATGATCTGTATACCAGCCCGGTAGTAACCAATCTGTTACTCTGGGGGGAGGAAGGCAAAGATTATGTTATATCTGAGGATGGTCATGTGACTTTCCCGGAAGGTGTCAATAAGGACAACGCGGATTACTATAATATGCTTCCTGCATGGATGCTGCCTTGTGAATATACCACATATGTGTGGGAAGGTGATGATATTGACCTTTGGGAAAAAACCAAAGAGTTTAATAACGCGGCTATGAAATCCAAAGCACTGGGCTTCAGCTTCGATTCATCACAGGTGAGTGCGGAGTACACGGCTTTGACAAATGTATGGACTGAATACGCAGACGGACTAGTGTTCGGTATGATTGATCCTGCGGTAGGTATTCCTGAACTCAATAAGAGGCTGGAGGATGCAGGCATTGATACTTATATCGAGGCAAAGACGGAAGCACTGAATGCATGGGCGGCAGAAAACGGCATCGAATAATCTGTGGTTAGTTTTTACAGAGGGGCTGCCGGAACGGGCCCCTCTGTAGGATAAAAATAAGAAAAAGGAATAGCGCCCGTAGATTCTTATTCCTTTTTTGAAAGAAAGGCTGGCGTACTATGGAACAAACAGCAAAAGCAGGAAGAAATGCAAACAAAAAAGTAAGACTTATCAAAAGGTATATTCCCGTATACCTTATGGCTTTGCCGGGCATTATTTATTTGTTTATTAATAATTATATGCCATTGCCGGGTCTTGTTCTGGCATTTAAAAAATATTCCACCAAAAAAGGAATCTGGGGCTCCCCATGGATTGGATTCAAAAATTTTAAATATCTTTTTAAAACGCAGGATGCCTGGATTATTACGAGAAATACGCTGGGCTATAATATTTTGTTCATATTTTTTAATGTGATTATTGCGGTTGCGATTGCAATTCTTCTGTCCGAGCTAACAACCAAATGGAAAAAACTATATCAGTCCACCATTCTGCTGCCGCATTTCCTGTCAACAGTAATTATCAGTTATCTGGTATTTGCTTTTTTAAGTGCGGAACATGGTTTTCTGAATACCAGAATCTTTCCTGTATTGGGAATTGAGCCGGTTTCATGGTATACAGAAACAAAGTACTGGCCGTTTATCCTGGTATTCGTGCAGACCTGGCGGAGTGTCGGCTATAGCTGTATTGTATATCTGTCCACAATTTTGGGGTTTGACAGGGAAATATATGAGGCATCTGCCATTGACGGCGCATCTAAATGGCAGCAGATTACTAAAATAACACTGCCCTTACTACGGGCTACCATCATCATGATGGTATTGCTTGCTGTCGGGCGCATCTTTTATTCTGATTTTGGATTGTTCTATCAGGTACCCCAGCGGAGCGGCATATTGTTATCGGTAACACAGACCATAGATACCTATGTGTACAGAGGGCTTCTTGAAAGAAATGATATGCCTATGGCCACAGCCGCCGGCGTATATCAGTCTATTGTCGGATTTATCCTTGTAATGTCTGCCAACCTGATCGTCCGTAAAATAGATCCTGACAGCGCATTATTCTGAGGAGGAATAAAATTATGAAATCAAAAGATGAAAAACGCTTTCAGTTTATCGGAAATACTGTTATGATACTTATGACAATATTGGCAGTGGCTCCCCTGCTGCTTGTTATTATTTCTTCCTTTACGGACAATAACACACTGATCCGGAACGGATACAGCTATTTTCCTGAAAAGCTCAGCCTGGCAGCCTATAAGTATATTTTTATTGAGAACCCACAGGTTTTGAAGGCATATGCAGTTTCCTTTGAACTGACGGCGGCAGGGACGCTGCTGTCCCTGGTTGTTACAACGCTGCTGGCCTATGCGATTTCCAAAAAGGATATGCCCGGAAAAGGGATTTTGACCTTTTACATATTTTTTACCATGCTTTTTAATGGGGGGCTGGTACCAACCTATATTAATTATGTGAATGTTTTTCATATAAAAGACACCTTCTGGGCGCTGCTGATTCCCGGACTGGTCACGAATGGATTCAATATCCTGCTGATGAAATCCTATTTTGCGTCCAGCATTCCGGATGAAATCATGGAGGCGGCATATATTGACGGCGCTTCCGAGACACAGACCTTTCTGCGGATAGCTGTTCCGCTTGCAAAGCCGATTATTGCCACCATCGGCCTGTTTTCCGGGATAGCCTACTGGAACGATTGGAACAACGGATATGTGTACCTGAACAAACGTCAGGATTTGTTTTCCATACAGAATCTATTGAACCGAATTGTACAGAATATCCAGTATCTGACGCAGTCAGGAGACTCGAATGCCGCCGCCCTGCTGGCGGATCTGCCTACGGTCTCGGTACGTATGGCCATGGCGATTGCAGGTGTCCTTCCTGTACTGGTAATATATCCATTCGTACAGAATAACTTTGTAAAAGGCATTACGCTTGGCGGAGTAAAGGGGTAAAGATGAAAAAGACAGTTAATTATCAGAAATTGCGCGGATTTAACTACACACAGCCGGATGCTGTGAGTGACAGAGCCTTCTGGGCTGATTATCATCATGATATTGTGGACAGAGATATGGGCTATGCCGAACGTCTTCGTCTGAACAGTGCGCGGATTTTTCTCAGCTATGATTTTTATAAGGAGAATCCGGACAGGTTTCTGGCTAATGTGAAGGACTTTGTGCAGACGGCATGGAAACACGGTATAACCACAAATCCCATTATTTTTATGGGATTCCGGTTTCGTGAGGATGAAATCCCGGCGGGCGGATTTATGCTGGAAGCGGGCCTGAGGCCGATTTATAAGACGCTGGAAGATCCTTCCAGCTGGTGTATCGGTGAACGGTACTTTGACGCACTTTATGAGGCAATCGGACAGGAAGAAGGGCTTGCGTTCTGGGATATTGCCAATGAGCCGGGATATACGGACAATTTTGTTACATGGTATGAAGAAGAACCTGCTTACGTACAGGATTATCAGAAGCGTCCGGATATGGAGCTGCTTCGTTACAGACAGGAAAAAACATGGGAAATTGTCCGACATTTCTGCAGGTATGTGAAAAGCAAGGATCCGGATCATGATATTGGCGTGGGGAATATTTTTATCTTCGAAACGGAGGCGAGCGGGACGGCCGAGCTGGTTGATGTGATAGTATTCCACGATTATTTTCCTACGAGAAAACGTATGCGGGATGCGTTGGAATATGCGAAAAAGCTGGGTGAAAAGTATGGCAAGCCTGTCCTGGATAATGAAATGTGCTGTCTTGCGAGAGCCAATCCCTATGATATGTCTATTGAACTACATGATGAATACCAGATAGGCTGGTATCTGTTCGAACTGATGATAGGCAGGGATATGTGGTCCCGCGTGCATGGAGTGGTTTATCCGGACGGAACTGTCAGGGATCCGTCCATCGTGTCCGCTATCTGTGGATTTTTCCGCAACAGAGGAGAAAGCGCCGTCCGTTCGGATGTAAATCAGGAAGATTATGTAAGAAGAGCCTGTATCCTGGCAGAAAGGACTCTGCATGCCGCAAGGCAGAATCAGGGTTTTGAACACAGCCAGGATGCGGAAAATCTTCTGGAAGCCTGTGAATATATGGCAAATCTGCTGGAGGCGGGCGAACTGGTTCCCATGGCGTATCCGCCTACTGCAAGGATCGCCGCATACAGGCGGCAGCAGCATGTGGATGCCATGGAAATTGCGGATTATTTAACAGAATTGATGGGAACGCTGAAAAAGGCATGCCATGTAATAGATATCTGAATTGTAAGCAAAGAAAATGACGGCTGTCGGGATGCAAAAGCATCCCGACAGCTTTTTTTGTGAAAATATAGCACATTCCGCTGCTAATTATGAAACAAAAGTAAACATATTGCATTCATTTTGTTAGTGATGTTTGGGAGAAGTGGTTTCTTTAACTGAAATATGGTATGATCCAAGGGACAAAAGCAGCAGGTTTTTACATATGTTCCGTGTCGGTATTTTAGAGTGTCCGCTGATTGCCTTCTGCAAGATGTATGTAACACTCTGGTCAGGAGAAAAATGAATGAGATTACTACTGGTTGATGACGATAAGATTATTATAAACAGTATGCCATCCGCCTTTCCCTGGGCGGACTGGGGGATTACGGGAATCCGGACTGCCTGGTCGATCAAAGAAGCAAAGAAAATCCTTGCCAGGGAGCAGAGCGATATTCTGCTTTGTGATATCGAGATGCCTATGGGTACCGGAATAGAACTGATCGAATGGATGCAGAAAGAAATCCCGGTTCCGGTGGTGACAATCCTTCTGACCTGCCATTCAGAATTCCAATATGCCAAGCGGGCCCTGCAGCTGGGATGCAGTAATTACCTGCTGAAGCCGGCTGAGGAAGGGGAACTCAAGAAAGCAGTCCTTGATGCGGAAGAAAAGGTAATGGAGCTTAGGAAACAGGAGAAGGAGCGGAAACGGCGGGAACAGAAAATCCGGAATATGGATGCCTTCTGGGAGACTCTTATGGCCCGTCACATCAGTGGAGGTGAGCGGCTGAGGCGCGTCTGTGAAGAGTATGAGGTAAAGGAAGAGCTGCATTTCCGCCCTGTTCTAGTGGCAGTCAAGCATCATTCTTTTAAAATACGGGATGTGAACCACTCCCTGATGTCATTTGTATTGGAAAATGTGCTCCGGGAGATGCTTCATGAAGAAAAATTTGCGCTGGTCAATAATTATGACGAGCGGCTTTGGTTGTTTTTTTCGGAAAATTCCCAAAGAGAGCCTTTTGAACCGCTTACCAGGGTAACTGGATGGATGGAGGAACGGTACCATTGCGCCCTTTCCTGTTATTTGGGGCAGGTACAGTCTTTGTCCGGCTGGGAGAAAGAATGTGAACTGCTGCGTCAGGCGGATGAACGTTTCGCAGTAAGCCCCGGAATTTATACGGCTGCTCAGGTACGTCACACCCATCCACTTCCCTTTGAATTGCCGAATGCAGTAAAGAGCAGCTTTTTTTGCCTGTTTTTCGCAGGGAAGTATACAGAACTGCTGCAGAAAATGCGGGATTATTTTCTGGGTCTTGCGCCGGAACAGTGCAATACAGTCTCTTTGGATGCCGCAATACGCAGAATAGATCAGGAATTTGAAAAGGGACTGGACGTATGTACAAAGGAACGGTTTCAGAAAATACAGGTACAGCTGTTCAAGGAAAATCCAAATTACACCAGATCCATACCGGGTGTGTTGGAGTATTATCAGAGAATGTTTTCCTGTCTGCAGGACGAAAACAAGGAATCGGCACCGGAACCTATTATCCAGCGGGTAAAGCTGTATATTTCCATGAATATGCAGCAGGAGCTTGGCCGTGGGGAAGTGGCGGCATATGTGGGGCTGCATCCTGATTATCTGAACCGTATTTTCAAAAAAGAAACAGGGGTTTCCCTGAAAGAATACATTGCGGATGCTAAAGTGAAAATGGCATGTGAATTGCTGGAACAGACGGATTTCCTTGTTGGAGAGATTGGGGAGATGGTAGGATATGTGAATTTCTCTTCTTTTACTACTTTTTTTAAGAATCGGACAGGTATGGCACCGGCGGCCTGGAGAAAGGAGCGTTCAAAATGAAAAGAGAAACCGGGGAAAGCCGGAAACGATGGCGGTTGCGGGATATATGGTTTACGATAGGTGCTATATTACTGGTTCTCTGGATTATGTTTATTACGGTGAGTACAGTTACCATGTGGGCATTAGACCGGCAAAGCAGGGAGTCCATGCAGGGTGTGCTGGATTTTGGATCCTCCAAGCTGGAGAGCAGGCTGAGGCAGATCGAGAACTTCCTTACCGTAACGCTGGTCTCCGATGCAAAGTTCGGTATGCTGCGCAATACTTCACTAAGCTATGTAGATAATCTGCGCCAGGTGGCGCTGCAGATGGATTCCTATGGTCAGTACTTTCCCGACTTCAGCGGTATATTCTTTTATGATTCATCGAGGGATATTCTTCTCGATAAGCAGTGGAATGATATATCTGCCTATTCCATGACCTTTGTGGTCAGGCGTATGGAAATGCGCGGGCGTATGAGAACACTATGCAGCGGTGAACTGCAGGGACAGGCGGTCGGAGAATGGACGATTGAAAATATTGGCAATATGTGGACTGCTTTTTATATCTATTATCATCATGGACAATATCTGGGTGTGTATGTGGCATTGGACGGGCTTTGGGACCGTCTTATTGATTTAGAAGAAGTGGCCGGGTTTGAAGAATCCGGATTGACCGATTTGGCTGGATTAGAATTAACGGGAGATCAAGCGCGCGTTTTCAGCCTGGAGGGTTCCTCATATTGGGAGCGGGGTAAGCGTTACCTGCAGCTGACGAAAAAAATTGACCGTTTTCCGGCGGTTATTGTCACTCTGGTGCCCAGGCAGCAGTTGAGGGGCAACTGGATGATATGGTGGTCAGGGCTCATTATACTGGCGGCTGTAAGCGGTGTGTTTTTGGTTCATCTGCTTCTGACTCTGCAAAGGGTTCTTTTTGCGCCTCTTTCCGAACTGAACCGACAGATGAAGGCCTTTTCGGAAGGAAATCTGGACACGCATATAGCAAAACTGGTAGGGTGCCAGGAGGTGCGGGAGCTTTCCGGGACTTTTAATGAAATGACCGGCCAGATTCATGAGATGAAAATCGAGAATTATGAAAAACGTCTGGAAAAACAGGAGACCTTCCTGAAATATCTGCAGATCCAGAAAAATCCCCACTTTTTCCTGAATATGCTTAATGTTATTTATTCCCTTGCAGCTTCCGGAAACGTGACACAGATTCAGACGATCACCTTGGAGCTGATCCGGCATGTGCGCTATGTACTGTCTGTGGAGAACCCGCTTGTACCACTTTTGCAGGAATTGGAATTCACCCATAATTATCTGGAAATTCAGCGGATACGGTTCCCTTATACGATTCAGGTAAAGGAAGAGGGATTTACGAAGGAGATTCTGCAGATCCTTGTTCCTCCGCTGCTTTTACAGACATTTGTGGAAAATGCAGTCAAGTATGCACTGTCCCTGGAGGATACGCTGCAGATACATCTGGAAGCGGTATTGGCAGAGGATGTGCTCACGCTCCGGATCAGTGACGGCGGTCCGGGATTCCCGGAAGTTATGCTGGAAGAACTGAATGCATCCGGAACCGTATCTTCGGATGAACGGGGGGAACATATCGGAATCCATAATGTACTGTCACGTATGAAATTGCTGTATGGCACGGCCTACGGATATCATTTTGCCAATCTGCCCGGAGAAGGGGCACAGGTGGAACTCATCCTTCCGCAGCAAGTCTGATTTTCTAAAACAGGAAGTCTGCTATTCAAAAGTTTTTCTTTGCAGATTGTTTTACTATAAAGACATCACAGATGCGCCGGCACGTTTGTGCCGGTGTTTTGTTAAACACATTCTTTTAAGAACCAAGAAATCGGACAGGGGGAATGATATTGAAAGAAAAATTACATAAAGGCTGGAAGATGTTCAAAAAGCAAAGAGAGTTGCAGGTGTTTGCCTGGATTGGCATGGCGGTTCTGTTTCTTTTCTCTTATCTGCCGTTGAGCGGCATTATCATCGCTTTTAAGGATTATAAGATCCAAATGGGTTTTTCTGGGATCTGGACAGCAGATTGGGTCGGAATCAAATGGTTCCGGGAATTATTTTCCTATTACCGGTTTGGTGAAATCCTGCGAAATACAGTGGTGCTGAGTGTATTGAAACTGCTTTTCACTTTCCCGGCACCAATCATTTTGGCGTTGCTCTTAAATGAGATGAAGGTACAGAAATTTAAAAAGACTGTTCAGACGGTTACTTACCTGCCTAATTTTATTTCGTGGATTTTGGTTTATACGATTGCCAACTCTTTCCTGAATGCGGATATGGGACTGGTCAACCAGATACTGCAGGATTGGGGGATAATCAGGGAGCCAATCCAGTTTTTGACATCACCGGATCTGTTCTGGGGGGTGGCGACCTTTTTAGCCATCTGGAAGACCACCGGTTACTGGGCAATTATTTTCCTGGCAGCAATCAGCGGTATTGATTCCCAGCTTTATGAAGCGGCGCAGATCGATGGCGCGGGCAGACTGCAGCGGATCCGCTATATCACTTTCCCGGGAATCAGAGGATCTGTGGTGACGGTACTGATTCTTTCCATCGGAGGCCTGCTGGGCGGAGGTATGGGCGGATCTAATTTTGACCAGAGCTATATCTTCGGAAATGCCATTAATAATTCAGCTTCTGAAATCCTGCAGACCTATGCTTTTAAGATGGGGTTATCTGAAGGCCGTTTTGCTTATGCAACAGCTGCCGATTTGGTTCAGTCCGCCGTTTCGGTGGTATTGATCCTGGTGAGCAATAAGGTGGCAAAGAAGATTACCGGGGAGGGGATATTCTGATGAAAGTAAGCAAGCAGACGAACGATAGAATAATAAAATCCGGTGAAGATAGGGCTGTGGATATAGTGGTTTGGTTCTGCCTTATCCTTGTCCTGCTGGTCACCGCCTATCCCTTTTGGTACGTTGTAGTGGCCTCCTTCAGTGATGGCTATGATTTTATGAGGGGCGGCGTATATCTATGGCCCCGGATTTTTACCCTTGATAATTATAAAAATCTGCTGGGGCAGAAGATATGGACCAATGCCTTTGCTGTGTCATTTATCCGTACAATTGTGGGTACTTTTCTGACGGTGTGCATGACCTGCCTGGTAAGCTATACCCTGTCACGAAAGGATTTGATGTTCGGAAAGATCTATCGTTTCCTGGTGGTGTTTGCCATGTATGTATCCGGCGGCCTGATTCCCTATTATATTGTCTTGAAAAACCTTCATCTGGTAAACAGCTTTTGGGTGTATGTTATACCGTCTATGCTGAATTTGTTTTTTATTATCGTGGGTATCAACTTTTTCGGTTCCATTCCTATGGCGCTGGTGGAGTCCGCAAAGCTGGACGGCGCTTCGGAATTAAAGACCCTGCTCCGGATTGTCATGCCGATTTCCACACCGTTCCTTGCAACATTGTCATTATTTTCTGCTGTGAACCAATGGAATTCCTGGCTGGATTCTTCTTACTATGTAAACAAGGAGGCCCTGCGGACAGTAGCTTACCGGATGCTTGTGGAAATCAATCAGTCCACAGGGGCATCCATTACCGGCGGGACTATTACGACAAAATCGACCACCCTGACCACACAGGCCACCGCAATGGTGACCAGTATGCTGCCGATCATGTGCGTCTATCCATTCCTGCAGAAATATTTCGTACAGGGTCTGATGATTGGGGCGGTCAAGGAATGAGTGTGTGCGGTTATCAGACTCCGGGGAGTCTTTTAATAATAAAACATATAAGGAGGGCAATATGAAAAAGAAAGTAATGAAAGCTCTTGTCAGCATGGGACTGGTATCAGCGATGCTGCTAACAGCCTGCGGCGGCACTTCTCCTTCCGACGGCAGCGCTGCTGTCACAAAAGAGGAGGCAGCGGCAGAAGAGACAGCCGGGGCGGCGGCACAAGAATCCGTACAGGCCGGCAGTTCGGAAAGTGTAAAGCTTCGTTTTTTTAATGACGAAACCTGGTGGCCTTACACCGTATGGGAAGGCAGGATCCCTGAGAAAATCAGTGAAAAAACCGGGGTAACCTTTGAGGTGACTACGGCTGCGGACAGTACGGCGCTGAATCTGATGATCGCTTCCGGAGATCTGGGAGATCTCATACTGACCAGCGACAATGCAAAGATTTCCAGACTGCAGAATTCGGATATGTGTTATACCCTGGATGAACTGGCCCAGATGGCAGGCGAAGAGTCTTTTGATGTACATCCTGTTTTACGGCTGGTGAATACGGCCGATGACGGGAATATGTATACCATTATGTGCGGGTATTCTCCGGATTATTATATGGAGGAGTATCCCAAGGCCGTTTATGAGACTACAGGACTGGTGGTACGGGATGATATTTATGAGGCAATAGGTTCCCCTGTAATCAACAATCTGGATGAGTTTGAGGAAATGCTGGATTCCGTAAAGGAACAGTATCCGGATGTGGTTCCTTTTATGTATAATTATACCCATACAAACGGCGTTATCAAGATGCTGCTGGGTTCCGATGCGGGAATCGGCGGGTTCCTGGATGTGGACGGACATGCGAAGGCGTTCATTGAGGATCCTATTCTGGAAGATTATTATGAACGGATGAACGACTGGTATCTGAAAGGCTATATGACTGACGAGAACTTTGCATTTACTTCTGACAGCGATGATTCCGATTATATGGCGGCGGGTAAGCTGTTTGCGCTTGCCAAATATTCCAATACTGCCGATGAGATGGGAGTGACCCTGAGTGAAGCCGGATGTGATTACAGCTTGGTACAGCTGACCGATATCATTTCCAATCAGCCCGGTGCAAAACATTTGCAGACTACTGCAGGATGGAGAGGCATGTTTGTACCCAAAAGCTGCTCCGATCCTGTCGCGGCCTACCATTTTATGAAATTTATGTACAGTGAAGAAGGACAGTGTCTGTCTCTATGGGGTGAGGAAGGAGTGGACTGGAACTGGGATGAGGAACACAGCTATCCTGTTCTGAATTATGATTTTGAATCACCCAATGAAGCCGACGGCATGAAATTCTGGGGATGGATCTACCATGATGGTGTCAGGAACACGCTTCCCGGATACGGTAATGAAGGACAAACCTTCAAGGCAAGAGAAGCCGCGACTGCCATTTCCGAGACAAATCCGGTGCTGGGTATGCTCCGTATGGGCGCTGATTCAGAAGAACAGACTATCATGAATAATCTGGTGGAACTTTATAACAACATGACTGCGAAGATTATCACCGCTTCCACACCGGAGGAATCCAAAGCCCTGTATCAGGAGATGCTTTCCACTGCCAAAAGCATGGGAGCAGATAAGTTGGATGAATGGGCGGATTCGAAATATGCAGAGAAGAAGGCGGCATATGATGAGATCAAAGATATCGGAGCGGATTATTGATGCATAGCAATTGGGAGGGTTTATGAGACCATTAGAAGATTACAGTAATATTAAAGGTTTTAACTATTCGCTGGCTTCGCTCAGTGATTACAGCCATGAAACTGAAGTGCGGAATATGGGTTATGCAAAGCGCCTTACGCTCAACAGCTGCCGTCTGTTTATGCACATGGAGGAATGGAAAAAGGATTCTGTCAGGTTTCTTGACTGTCTCAGGGACTTCATGGACGTTGCATATGAGCATGGGATAACCACTACTCCTATTCTGTTGATGCCCTATTTCACCGCGGATCAGACACCTTACTGGCTGTCGGAGGACCATTCCTGCTCCCCTGTTCCCGGGTGTTTTTATCCGGAAAACTATTGCCAGGGAGAAAGGTATGTAGCGGATATCATCCATGCGGTGGCAGCACATCCGGGGCTGCTGTTCTGGGATGTGATGAATGAGCCAAGCTGGCACGGCTTTCTATTGAGTGTCGACGACCCGGTGGAAAAGCAGAGAAGGCTGGATATGGTATGGGCATTTGTCCGGCATTTTATCCGGTTTGTCAGAGAAAAGGATCCGATAAATGCACTGGGAGTGGGGCATACGTTTATTGAAGATACGGAGTACAGCCAGACCGGGGAGTTGGTGGATATTATAATTTTCCACGATTATCTGGAAACCAGAAGCCGGGTAGAGAGCACCTGTGCACGGGCGGCAGAGTTGTCCAAAAAATACGGGAAACCGGTGATAAACAACGAGACCGGCTGTCTGTGCCGTTCCAATCCATATGATGTGGCAGTGGAAACGGCGGACAAATATGGGATCGGCTGGTATCTGTTTGAATTGATGATTGAGGAAGAGGGCGGGATGTGGAGCAAGGTACACGGTATCGTATATCCGGATGGAACGGTACGGGATCCTTCTATTGTAGCAGCTATTCTGGGATTCTTCAGAAACCGGTACGAGACGGCCATTCAGTCGGATGTAAACCAGGAAGGCCACGCGGACAAGGCGATCGCAGCGGCCCAGGACGCTCTGGATAAAAAAGCAGGAGCGCAGGAACTGCTGGAGGCAGCAGAATATGTGGCCAACCTGCTGGAGGCCGGGGAACTGGTTCCCATGGCAGTGCCGCCTACTGCCAGAATCGCTGCCTGGCGCAGGGCGGAAAAGAAGGACATCAGGGAGATAAGACGCTTTCTTTATAATCTGGTGTCCCGGCTCAAAGAGGCCTGTGAAATTGGATAAGGGCTTTTGAACAGCCGCCAGGCGGAAGAAAAAGCCGGAGGATAGAGAATATTCACCGGAAGAGGAGAATCAGGAGAGTGCAATGCCGTGGATGCGATCCATCCGCGGCATTGTGTATTATAAGAGAGGTATGGGAATATGAAAAAGGGTCTATATTTTATGGGGTGGCAGAGAGATATGTGGAATTATCATCCCAGCCTGCCAATGAAAAACATGCATATGATCGAAGATATTCTGGATATGCACGGAAATATGCTGATCTGGTCTTGCCTGGGAAGCGGAGCTATTGGCCTTCCCTATCTGGCGCTGGAGGCGGAGGGGACGGTTCCGCCCAGAATGAGGCTGTATGGATATATGAATGACAGGGAATTCTGCAAAGAATGCATGAAAAGGGGAATACGGCCTTTTGCAGTGCTCTGGAAGGCACAGCTGTGGGAATTTGCCGCGGAATGGAATGAAGAGGAAACACAGCTGCTCGCTATGAATATACACCGGGATGCGGGCGTGAAAAAGGGTTATGTGGGAATGGGCGAATTATCTGTTAATCGTTATCCTCATGTATTTCCGCCTGTAGAACGCTTTTTCCCTCAGGGGATCACTGATTACAGGGGGAACAAAGTGGGCAATTTCCTGGAGGAGTTTAAAGCGGTTTCCTTGGAGGGCCGGGATATCCTGGCCCGTTGGCTGATGGCTCCCGGACATGACCACAAATGCTATTCGGCGTGTGCAAACAAAGACTCCTATCTGACCTATCTGAAAAAGGAAGTGGAATTAATGATTGATGCGGATGCAGGGGGACTGCATATTGATGAATATGATTCCCAGAAGCATGTGCTCAATAATGCAGGCTGCTTCTGTCCGGAATGTGTGGATAAATTCGGCAGTTATCTCAGGAAAAAGAAGATATCTCTGCCTGCGGGCGCAGGAGATGGAAAAGATTTCGATTATCGTGCCTGGCTGCTGCAAAAGGGGTATACAGACAAGGATCTGGTATCGGGAAACGGGAACCGGCGTTGGGATATCCCTCTGTTTCGGGAGTACGCCCGGATGCAGATGGATTCTATAGAGTATGTGGTTCGGGAACTGGCGGAGCATGCAAGGGAGTATGCACGCAGGCAGCGGGGTGAAGCGTTACCGGTGAGCGCGAACCTGTTCAACTGTTATCCTCATGGCTGGAACTGTAAAAAGCACCTGGATATCCTGGCGGGAGAAAAGACGGATATCGGCCTGCGCCAGGATGGCTGGTATCAGTTTGCATTTGGATGGCTTAACGGAAAGGAATGTTGTTTTGTAGAGGATCCCAATCAATATGTACAGGATATGGCAGAGGATGTGAGAAAAGGGATTAACGACCGGTTTATCCTGTTTTTACTGGAGCCTCTGGCCCATGGCTTCCATCTGGCTTTCCCCTACGGATCCTGGCTGCAGAATCAGGTAAAGGATGCGCTGTGGCCGGATTTGCGTATGCTGAAACGGTTGGGAACGTGGCTGGATGAACAGGAGGAAGCGTTTGGGCGGAATCCGGCAGCGGATTTGGCAGTAATTTATGATTGGCAGTCTGCCAGTGAAAAGCAGTGGATACAGCCCCACGAAGAATGGCATGGCGTTTATGGTGAGGGGGAGCTGCCAGAGGAATTGGGCGCGGAGACCGCTTTTGGCGGAGATGGGAAATTTGACTGTTTTTTCCGGCTTCTGCAGAAGCTCAGTGACAGACATATCCTTTACCGCGTCATCTATGAAAGCCCGGATGAACCATTGTGCCGCGACAGGCTTGATTCTTTTGGAATGGTTCTTCTGCCGGACGCTTTTGCCATGCGGCCGGCAGATATAGGATTGCTCAGGGAGTATCAGGCATGTGGCGGACAGGTGATAACTGTGGGACAGGAGCCGGAGTGCGCCGTACTGGGCGGCAGGAATTTCAGGGAAACGGACATGGATATGCTTGTGGATATGCTGGTGTGCAGGGAGCAGGAAATCGTTGCCCTGGAAAAAGGGGAATATGGCATTGCCTGGCATATCACCGGACAGGGAAGGGCCCTGCATATTGTCAATTACCGTTTTGACAGCGACAGCCACAGAATTCGTAACCTGCCTGAACTCAGTTTCCGGCTGGAGAAACCATGGAGACTGGGACGTGTCAGTACTTTCCCCGAAAATCCGCAAATGGAGGTTTCCTGCGGGCAGAAGTTACTGGAAGTGAAAAATGCCGGGATATATACGGTGATTGAATTTGAGAATATGTGAAGGAGGATAGAATGTCGCCGGAAAAGATATGCCCGGGATAAAACTGTATTCAAACCGGCAGCTCCTTAATCCTTTGGAACTGCCGCCTGAAGAATTTTTTTCTCTTCATAATCCTTATGCACAGCACAAATCAGACAGGCATCAAAGAAAATCCCAGCCAGCTGCTCCTGGGAAATTCCTTTTTCCTTTCTGAGATATTGCAATTTTTCACCTAAAGTCATATCAAAATCCTCCTTTATCTGATTCCAACTTACCATTATCTGCGGTTGCGCACAACCGCGTCTGCATGGAAGTCCTGCAACCGGCAGTTGCAGGAGATATCTGCAAGCGGATGCGTGCATTATGACGCACAGCAAAACGCTATGGCGTATATCTGGCAGTGGAAGCTCCGAAACAGCCCGGAATCATACATCGGAATACAGGCAGCAGCGCGCCCGGCCATGCTGTTTGGCAAAATAGAGGGCCTGATCACTCTGGTAAATCAAGGTGTCAATCGGCAGGCCGGGATCGTTGGTCTGCGCGATGCCGATGCTGGCAGTGAGGCTGTTGAGCTGCCTGGATTGGCGGAAAGCGAGCTGCATTTTATCAAGCAGCAGCTGAGATTGGTCCAGGAGCTTCCGGGTATCGTAGGCTCCGAGGAGGGTGATCAGGAATTCGTCTCCTCCCAGCCTGGCTATCAGGGTTTGGGGAAAACATTCCTTCATAAGCCGGGAGACAAGAATCAGGGCTTCGTCTCCGGCCTGGTGTCCATAGACGTCATTGACATTTTTAAAATGATCCAAATCCAGGTATATCAGGCTTACCGTCTGACTGCCGCGGTTTCTGCTGATATAATCATAGAAGCCCCGTCGGTTATAGAGTCCGGTCAAAAAGTCGGTGATGGAGGTTTGCAGGATCTGCTGCTCCAATGTGCGTTCTACCGTAATATCCCTGCAGATGCACAGCTGGCCCACAAGGTTCTCAAAAATATCATATATAGGCTCTTCATGGATTTCAAAAACTTTTTCTTTTCCGCCGATATTCAATGCGGCCTCGGCATAGCCTTCTTCGTTGATGCCGGTAAGGGTATTCAACGCATCTTTTTTCCACTCATCATAATATTTTCCCTGGATCTGTTCCCTTGGTATCTGGAAGTATTCAGAAAATTTCACGTTGGAGTTAATAATGACGCCCTTGTCGTTTTTGACAAGGATAGCAAAGGGCATGCTGTTCAGCAGGATGTCCAGCTCCGTGCTTATGTTTTCGAGAACGGTCACATCGTGTGCGATGCCGACGGTGCCAATAACCTCTCCCGTGTCGTCAAAAATAGGGGATTTATAAGTTTTAAACTGCCGCAGCCCGTGGCTGCTTTTCACTTTTTCATCAAAGAGGCAGGTCTTGCGCTGCCGCAGCACTTCTTCTTCGGTTTCCAGGCATACATATTCTCCTGTAGCGTATTCTTCCGGTTTTAAATCCCAGATATAGTAGTGCCCGCGGCCCTGTATATCCTGCTTTGTTTTACCTACGGCATGACAGAAGGCATCGTTAACCATCTCATGGGAACCACGCAGATCTTTGAACCAGATCAGATCGGGAATGCTGTTGATGGTGGTATTCAGGCAGGTACGGATAAAGCTGTCGTCTTTTTCCAGCCAGAGATGCTCCAGCAGCCTGTTAAAGCGCGCTGTGATAAAGGAGGAGGAAAAGGGCTTGACCCATAAATCGGCATATTGGTTTGCCGCAGCTTCCTGGAGGAGGGATATGTCCTCCGGTGCCGAACACAGAATAAGGTCAGTACCGGAAGCGATCCGGGGAAGGATCCGGAGAATATCAGCGGCGGGCAAATCAAGCAGCAATAAATTACAAGCGGTGAGACTTTCATCGGAATCACCGGAAAAGCAGCGGAAATGAAACGAAAAATGCGCCGGTTCAGGGACTTGGGCAAGGGTTTCCTCCAGCAGTGCGCTGGTGCTCAGAATATGGATTATAAGTTCATAATGAAACATGGGTATTCCTCCCTTTGGGCGTTGGGGCTGCTGTGCCTGTTAAACGGTATTGTAGTCAGTATACACCATATTATTTATTATTGCACCTGTAAACCGATAAAACAAAAGGAAGGCTTAAGCTGGTTGGAAATTTTCATTCTTCTCCCCAAAACCCCTGTTTTTCCCCATGACAAGCACGAATCCGCCCGTTTGGCATACAATTTTATGTATTAGTCAGTCGATTTATAGCAGCCCGCAGCCAGCCGGCGGGCGCTGTCCGACGTAAAAATAAGGTAGATAGGGAGGAAAAACATGGCGGAATATGACATTGCAGTCATTGGAGGAGATAAACGTACGGCCTATATGGTGCCGTTTTTCCGGGAAAGCGGATATAAGGTCATTTGTTTTGGGATACAGGAGACGGAGGATGGGGAAAGGGAAACAAAGCATTCCATGGAAGCAAAGCATTCTATAGAAGCAAAGCGTTCCATGGAAGCGGACGGCTATGCCGCGTCCCTCCGGGAAGCGGTAGATGCTGCGGATGTTATTGTGGGAGGAATCCCTTTGGAGAAAAAAGGCGTCCTTGATATCCGGGAGCTGTCGCGTCTGATAAGGAAACGCCATACGATTTTTGGAGGCGTCATACCGGAAACCTTCCGGCAGGAGTGCGGCGAGAGAAATATAGTCTGCTGTGATTTTATGCAGGTGGAGAGTATTGCCGTATTTAATGCCGTTGCCACAGCGGAGGGAGCTATTCTGGAGGCTCTCCGGCATAAGGATACCAACATACACAGGAGCAAAAGCCTGGTGATCGGTTATGGGAGATGCGGCAAAATCCTCAGCGACAAATTAAAAGGCCTGTCCGCCCTCGTTACGGTATGCAGCGGCAGCCAGACGGAGCTGGCCCTGGCCGACGCTTATGGGATGCAGACGCTTGCGCTGGAGCAGCTTGGGGAGAAGGCAGGAGAATATGAATATGTGTATAATACGGTGCCGGCCCCTCTTATTGATAAAGCTGTCCTGCAGAGGCTGAACAGGGATGTTCTGGTGATTGATATTGCGTCCGGGAACGGCGGGGTGGACTATAAGGCGGCAGAAGAGCTGTCCGTCCATGCACGGCACTGCCTCGGCCTGCCGGGGAAATATGCCTGCAGGATATCCGCCAGATGCCTTACCGATTATGTGCTGGGTCATATATGATGCTGCGGCGGCGGGGAATAAGGCAGAATGCAGGTCCTTCCCCTGTCGTAAAACGGAGAAGTTAGGAGAGTGCAGAATATGGAGTTAAAAGGGAAAAAAGTGGGAGTTGCGCTGACGGGCTCCTTTTGTACATTCGATAAAATATTTACGGCGATGGAAAAACTGGTGGAAGAGGGAGCACAAGTATATCCTCTTTTCTCCGATGCCTCACAGACAATTACGAACCGGTTCGGCAAGCCGGAGGATTTTATGAAACGGGCCAGGGATATTACAGGGAGGCAGCCGATATGCAGTATTGAAGAAGCGGAGCCTATCGGGCCGAAGGGATATCTGGATATTATGGCGATTCTGCCGTGTACCGGCAACACTGCCGCAAAGCTGGCGAACGGAATTACCGATACGCCGGTGCTGATGGGGGCAAAGGCCCATCTTCGGAACAATAAGCCTCTCTTAATCTTCCTATCATCCAATGACGGGCTGGGGATGAATATGAAAAACATAGGGCTTCTTCTCAATACTAAAAATATTTATTTTGTACCCTTCGGGCAGGATAACCCCGGGAAAAAACCGAATTCGCTGGTGGCTCATATCGAATATCTGATACCGGCCCTGGAAGCGGCGCTGGAATACAGGCAGATACAGCCGCTGCTGGTGGATTATATGGAATAAAACCGTAACTGTTCAGCAGGTCGTCTTATTTGCTGAAAATCAAAGGATGGGAAAGGCGAGGCAGCCATATGTGTGGGATAGCAGGATTTACGAACTTCAGGATAAATTATGAAACAAACGAAGGAGAATGGAAGGCGGTTTTAAAACGAATGAACGCCGTCCAGAAGCACAGGGGACCGGATGAGGATGGTATTTTTCTGCGGGAGCACTGCGGTATGGCCCATGTCAGGCTGTCCATCATCGATTTGTCCTCCGGGCAGCAGCCTATGGTAAGAAGAGAAGACGGGGCTGAATTTACGATCTGCTATAACGGCGAGCTATATAATATGATGGAGTTGAAACAGGAGCTTCGGGAGGAAGGCGTCCGCTTTCAGACAAACAGCGATACGGAAGTCATTCTGGCTGGGTATATCCATTATGGAAAAGCGTTTGTGGAGAGGCTGGACGGGATTTTTTCCTTTGCCATATGGGACGGCGCCAGGGAAAAATTTCTTCTTTACCGGGATCGGGTGGGCATTAAACCCTGTTTTTATACGGTAAAAGACAACACGCTTGTATTTTCTTCCGAAATCAAGGGAATTCTGAGTTTTCCCGGAATACATGCGGAGGTGGATAAAGACGGACTTTGCGAAGTGTTCGGGCTGGGACCGGCCAAGACATACGGAAACGGTGTGTTCCGGGGAATCCGGGAGGTACTGCCCGGGCATTTCCTGGAGTTTGATGCAGACGGCTGCAGACAGCACTGCTACTGGCAGGTGAAAAGCCTTCCTCATGAGGAGTCGTTTGAAGAAACCGTGGAACGTACCCGGTATCTTATTGAAAATGCCGTGAAAAAGCAAATGCTGTCCGATGTCCCCATTTGTACCTTTTTGTCCGGCGGGGTGGACAGCAGCCTGGTGACAGCTATATGCAGTGAGAATCTCAGGAAACAGGGGAAGCTTCTATCCACCTATTCCTTTGATTTTAAAGATAACGATGTGAATTTTCAGGCCAATGTATTCCAGCCCTCGCAGGATCGGCCCTGGGTGGATGTGGTCAGGGATCATGCCAAGACGCAGCATTTTTATCTGGAATGCAGGAATGAAGAACTTTACGATTACCTGTTTGAGGCGGTGGACGCACGGGATCTGCCCTGTATGGCGGATGTGGAATCCTCCATGCTGTATTTTTGCCGTAAGGTGGCAAAGCAGCATAAGGTTACGCTGACGGGGGAATGCGCGGACGAAATATTCGGGGGTTATCCCTGGTTCCATAAAAAAGAATGCTTTGAAGCGGACTGTTTCCCCTGGTCCATGGATTTTACCCCCAGGACAATGCTGTTAAAGGATGAGGTGCTTACGGAGCTTCCCCTGGAGGAATATGCAAAGGAGGCTTATCACAGGACCATCGGGGAAACACCGGTTCTGGAGGGGGAAAATGCGGAGGAAAAACGGCGCAGGGAAATTTCCTATCTGAACCTGAAATGGTTCATGCAGACCCTGCTTGACCGGATGGACCGCACCAGCATGCATGCAGGCCTGGAAGCGAGGGTGCCTTTTGCGGATCACCATATCATCGAATATGTATGGAATGTTCCCTGGAGCATGAAGTGCCATGACGGTGTGGTTAAAGGGCTGCTGCGGGCTGCGGGCAGAGGATATCTGCCGGATGATGTCCTGTACCGGAGAAAAAGCCCCTACCCAAAGACCTATGACCCGGCTTATGAGCAGCTGGTGAGGAAGCAGATGTTGGAAGTGCTGAATGATTCGGGTGCCCCTCTGTGCCGTCTCATCGACAAGAAGAAGGTGGAGAGCTTTATGCGCCAGCCTTCGGATTACGCGCGGCCCTTTTACGGGCAGCTTATGGCTGGCCCCCAGCTGCTGGCATATCTGCTCCAGGTTAATTACTGGCTGGAACATTATCAGATCCGTCTTATTTAGCCGGCGGTTTTGTTTCAGGAGCGGGATTCCCGCTCCTGAATTGCTGCATGGGCGGCTGCCGGGGGCTTCATACCGCGCCGCCCCGGAGGGTGGCGGGCGGTTATATGCATCAGATGTATCAACTGGAAACCGAAACAGGGCAATACGCCGTCAAGCTGTTAAATCCGGCCGTTATGAGAAGGCCGGATGTATTCCGGAATTTTCAGAGGGCGGAATATCTGGAACAAGTATTGTACCGGAATATGATTCCCGTTGTCCCTGCAAAGGAAATAAACGGCTGTAAAATGCAGTGTATTAACGGGCAGTATTTTTATGTCTTTCCATGGGTGGAAGGAAATGCGCTGCGCTGGGAAGAAATAGACGGCGGGCATTGCAGAACCATCGGTGCGCTTTTGGCGAAAATCCATAAAATTAAGATTCCCCGGATTTCCTGTGAGAGGGAAAAAATCGATGTGGACTGGGACGCATATATCGGACAGGCAGAGGCTGCATGTCCTGAAATAGCGGAAGAATTAAAAAGTAACAGAGAGCTGTTCTATTACGGCCAGGAAGAATACAACGCTGCCTTACATAAGGTTCCGGCGGCTGTATGTATCTGCGACGGGGATATGGACAGTAAAAATGTGTTATGGGTGGATGGAAAACCGCGGATTATCGATCTGGAATGCCTGGATTACGGAAATCCCTATATGGAAATGTTTCAGCTGGCCCTGAGCTGGTCCGGCGACACCCTGTGCCGTATTGATTACGGATTGTTACAGACGTTTCTCAACGCCTACCGGCAGGAATACGGGGCCTTCCGAACGGAGTGGAGTGCACTGTACGGAATCGGCTTCAGCTGGCTTGAATGGCTTGCATATAATATAAAAAGAGCGTTGGGCCTGGAATGTGTAAATGAGGAAGAAAGGCAGCTTGGCATCCGCCAGGTCCATGAAACGATCCCCCGCATTGCTTATTATGCCGCAATAAAAAAGGAGCTGCTGGATCATTTGGCATCTGCTATGCCCCCTGTTGAATAAAACAGAGCTTTTATGGTTACGCTTCCGCCATGTCATTTACGTTCTTACTTTGGTTAAGGGATGGCATTGCCGTGGCCTTTCCGGTATCAAAAAACGGTTTTACGGCTCCGAACAGCCCCGCGTCATTGGCGAGGCTGGCCGGGGTAATTGCTGCGAGATGGCGGAACAGAGGCGGAAGCTGCCTGTTTATTTTTTCCTCCAGAAGCGGGATCAGGATCTCCTTTTCACCGGAAATGCCGCCTCCTATCACCACCCTGTCGGGATCCAGCATCAGAATAATATTCGCAATAATCCGTCCGAGCTTCGTCGTCCAGTCATCCAGAAGCGGAAGGCAGCAGGGATCCTTTTCCTTGATACGACGTATAAAAGCGAAACCATCCATTTCTGTACCGGTTATTTCCGAAGCCCTCCGCAGGATCCCGAGCGTGGAATAATCCAGTTCCAGATAGTCTCCGGAAGAAGAATAATCACTGTATCCCAATTCTCCGCTTTGAGAGTGACTTCCCCCAAACGGCTTCCCGTCCAGAATCAAAGCGCTTCCTATGCCGGTTCCAAGCGTGACGCACAGCAGAACATGGCTGCCCCGGCCGCTTCCCATCCAGTACTCGCCCAAAGCCGCGGCGGTACCGTCATTCATAATCGAAACTTCCAGGGAAGGGTAATGCTGCCGGAGATATCCTGGAAGATTGACCCCCTCCAGAAAAGCAAGGTTCTCAACTCCGCCCACGCATTTCCCATCCGAAAGAAAGATACCCGGACAGGCTAAACCGACATTGACGGCCCCTCGAGCGAGTCCCTGTTCGATCACGGGCAGAAGCTGCCGGCCGAATTCATCCAGGGTTTTCAGTCCCGCCGTACGAAACGAATTTTTTCCCGTCAGATGTCCGTCGGCTGTAACAAACGCGTATTTTGCGGAGGTTCCCCCGATATCAAAAGACAATGAAATTTTATCCTGCATACATTTTCCCCTTTTTCCTTAACCGGAAGTGTCCCATTTCCCGTTTTCCGTTTAATTCCCTTTTTCCATGCGGAAGGTCCCATCCGCAAACATATAATAAGTAGTATCCCCGATCGTTACCGGCCCGGTCTGCATAGCGCCTGTTTCCGTATTCAGGAAGAAAATCCGGTCCCCGGTCTGGATAAACCCTTTTTTAAGACTGCCGTCTTCGGTACGGAAATAAATCTGCCCGTTTTCTTCAAACCATCCGTAAGCGGAGGGGAAGAGGGCATCGTCTGCAGGCTCTTCGCCGTCAGCGGTCTCCCCGGCAAAAAGCACGATTTTGTTTCCCCTGGAACTAGCATCCGACCATATCAGGCAGGTGCTTCCTTCCGTAAGGTCGGTGAGGCGGACCATATTTTTTGTCAGGTACGGGAGGATGCTGCAGTCCTTTGGAATGGTATAAACGGCCCCGTCCGCCCCTGTCAGAAGATAGGTATCCCCTTTATCCTCCAGGGATTTTACCGTTACATAGTCGGGTACCTTATAGTCTGCGGGGATTTCCGTAAGGATTACAGGGGAATTCGTCTGGGGCGGAAGGCTCATGGTCATTGCCGGCCCGATATAAGCATACGCCGTCTGCCCGTCCTCTATGCTGTCCATGGATACCGGGTAACCGTTTACGGCATCCAGAATTTTCGTATCCTCCGAAAGATGGATGATGATCTCCCCATAAAAGGATTCGCCGCTCTTGTTGTCAAACACGATCGTATCGTCTCCGGCTTTTGTCATTGTACCCCATATTCTGGAATGGGTAAGCAGAGGAAGCTCAGCGGCCCGGCATTTCAGCGGCCCGGCGGCGAATGCAAAAATACCGCCGGCCAGAAGCAGGGCGGAAAGAATCGTTTTCTTTTTCATTGGTAATACCTCCTGTTTTTTTAACTATAACAAATAAAAGGAAAGAAACCTATAGGAAAAAAGATAATATTTTATAAATATCCGCCTGCACTGTTACGCTGCACCATCTATCTTCCGAAAGAATAATCCAATGGCCCGTGATTTATTCCCGCGGGCAACGAGCCAAACGGATGCACTCGTGCATCCACTTGGCGACTGCCGCGAGGGTCAAATACCCACGAACTTTTGTTCGTTGCGCTCGCTGCATAACAAGTTTGATGCCCCGTCAGCTTGCTGCGGGGTATTTGACTGGAACTTACAATTTCCTAGCCTTGACGATAAAGGAAAGTGGCAGCTTCTGCGCCCGCCAGGGAGAATAATACCCGGAAGAGAATTCCGCCGTACGGGAAAGGGTATCACAATCGGTTTCTTCAACCAAACGCTCCACGGCAAACCCGGCATCCGCGAGTTCATTTATATAGGTGGACATGCGGCGGTTCTGTACAGTGACCGGCTGTCCCCGCTGTATATAGGAAAAGGCTTCGTCCTTTGTATAAGATCCGGAAAAAACAAGCTGATCATCAGCCACATCAATACAGCGCATCAACGGATGATCCCAGGAAAAGATAAAAACGCCGCCCGGCTTCAAATACGATGCGATATGATGGACTGCGGCCTTTAAATCCGTTGTCCATCCGATTGCATAGACAGAATATACCACATCAAAATACCCTTTCGGCAAACCGCATTCCTGCTCCATAGGGGCGTTGAACAGCCTGGGCCGGAACCCGTTTCCGGTCAGATATGTTTGGGCGTTGGCAATTTGTTTTACCGACAGATCCAGTCCCCATAGCTCCGCCGTCCCCTTCCGGCCGCACCAGCAGAGGGAATGTCCGGCCTGATGGACTGGCGAATATCCTTTTCCGTCCCGGGGACACCGCTCTGCCAGCGGGCGGAAGGCCATTTTGCTCCTGCGAAGTTTGAGATTTTAATACAAATGCATGAAGAACTACGGGTACAGGCCCGCTATTTCCAAAGCCCTCTCTTTTAGCATGATACGTGCTGCCTCAGGCTCAAGGATTTCCACATATTTTCCGAAAGACAGCAAATAGTTAAAGGTCCAGTTGCTTAACTGGTATCGGATGGTAACCAAATAGTCTCCGTCCTCACATAAAGAAACCTGATTTTCCTGGAATTCATCAAAAAGCCTGTAAGCGATGGCACGGGAAAATTTCAGTTTGAAAACAGGGATTTGGTCCTCCTCTTTGTATTCCGGCAGCAGGGAATAATCCTTCGGCAGTTCCCTTTGGAAGGTTTCCGGCATAACATGGATATGCTTCATCCGGGACATACGGAACGTACGGATATCCTGTTTGTACCTGCAATACCCTATAATATACCAGGCGTGTGACTTAAATACAAGCCGCAGGGGTTCTATAGTCCGGCAGGATTTCTGCAGCTCGGAGTTAAAATAATCAAAGGCGATGAGATGTTTATTGAGAATGGCGTACTGCAGTTCGGAAATCGTAACCTTTTCTTTTTCATCACTGCCCCAGAAGGAAAAATCCACCTCCAGCCATTCCGGTTTCAGCACATGCCGGAAAACGGCGCCGATTTTGTTCAATGTAATTTCCGCATTCGGATAGTTGGAGGCCTGTAATATCTGTAAGCCCTGCAGAATATTCTGCTGCTCTTCCCCGGATAATAATGGTTTTTCAATCGTATAACCGTCCAGCAGAAAGATACCGTCGCCGGTTCCCTTTACGGACATAACAGGGATTCCGGCAAGAGAAAGCGTGTTTAAATCACGGTAAATCGTCCTGGTTGATACCTGAAAACGATTAGCCAGTTCTTTGGCAGTAACGTGTTCGCGGCCTGCAATATAAAATACCATCTGTACCAAACGTTCTATCTGCATGGAGGTTCTCCTTAATAAATCCGCTCTCCAATCAGTTTATCATGTGGAACGATCAAACAGCGGTTTATTTCTTTTTCATATTTTTGGTAAATGCTCTGCAAGGCCTTCCCATAAGCCTCTTTTGTTTCAAATTCCCAAAAAAGGATATATTTTACGCATTTCACGATCCTGGTAATTTTTTGGGGAGGGAGCCCTTCCCTTATCTGCTCATAATCAATATGATATTCTCTTTTCACGTATTTCAAGTCCTTCAGTCCTGCCTGTTCTCTTTGCGCAGCCGCAACCTCCTGCAGAAGCGTTTCAAATTCTTCCACCTTCGCGGGCTTTACTTGATAGATTGCTATTTCTGCAAAATTATGATTCATGGGGGATCCTCCGTGTTTTTTTAGAAATTATAACACATCCAATGCGACATGTAGCTGTCTTATTAAAAATATGTTACTCAAACTTCGTAGTTGCCGAATGGCCTTCCGCCGGCTGTCTGCGTGGCGTTTCCGGGACTGAAAAGGAATTTTCGCAGGTACCTTTCAGCCTATGAAGATGAGACCAGTCAAGTGTGTCAGCCTTATCTGACACACTTGACGCCCTTGGGCTCATCGGAATGTCCAGGCTGACGGACCTGCGAAAATCCTTTTCAGTCCCGGAAACGCCACGCAGACAGCCGGCGGAAGGCCATTCGGCAACTACGAAGTTTGAGTATGTTACTGTTTACGCCCTCTGTGCCGCTGTTGGGAATCATTGCTGTACAAGGGGAAACATGATAGAATAGGAGGAAAATACAGTTACGTTATTTCATTATGGCAGAAGAGAGGGGATAACGATGATAACATTTGCCGTCTGTGACGACGAAGCCTTTATGCTCCGGGATTTCACCGCCAGGCTTTCCGACTATATGGAAGAAAGACAGATGGAATTCCGGGTTCAGTGCTATACCGGCGGAAAAAGCCTGCTGGACAGCAAAATACAGTTTGATATGGTGTTCCTTGATATCCAAATGGAAAGCCCGGACGGGCTGGAGACGGCAAGACTGCTCAGACAGAGGGGATATCAGGGCATCCTTATTTTTATTACGGTTTTAAAGGAATGTGTATTTGATTCGTTTGAGGTGCAGGCATTTGATTTCCTGGTAAAGCCAATCGATCCTATCCGTTTCCGGCGTACCATGGATCGCAGCCTCCAATTCCTGGAGCAGGCCGGCAGGCAAAATATCGTTGTGCATAGAGGCAGGGATTCCCGGATCCTTTCCTTTTCCGAGATAGTGTATTGTGAAGTCATTGCACGCAAGATTTATCTTCATCTGCACGGAGGGGAAACAGTTGCTTACTACGATAAGCTGGAGGAATTGGAAAAACGGATGGACAAGCGTTTTTTCAGATGCCACAGAAGCTATCTGGTTAATCTGGATTTTGTGCGCGGGTGCAGGGACGGATTGATTCTGTTGGCAGAGGGCGGTGAAATACCTGTTTCCCGCCTGCGGGAACGGGAGTTCACGAAAGCGCTTTTATTCCACATGAAAGAAAGGCGGCGGGATGGAATGGTTTCTTCTTTTATTTAATATAGTAACGATTGCCGTACAGGGAATTCTGCAGCTTTTATTTATGGGACATCTTACAGAAAAACGTGTGAAGCTGCGGCATTTTGCCGTCTGCCTTGCGATGCTTTATTGTGCCGGCTTCACAGATTTCCTGGAGGCATTTCCTGATTCGGCTATTCTGCTTAACATATTGACGCTCTATATCCTGGGACGGCTGGGGCTGAAAAACAACCGTCCGGTATCCTGTGTAACCGCAGTCCTGGCAGTGTACATTGCACAGCTGTCTTTTGGTCTGATGGACTCGGTGACTATGCTGCTTTTCCCCGTAATACACGGAAATGCCCCGCTGCTGTATCTGCTTATTGTTCTGGCAGCTTTTCTTTCTTCTGCGCTGTGCGCCATCTGCTTTCGGATAATTTCCTCGCATATCACTCTGCAGAATCCTCCTCAGGGGCTTTTGACCTGGCTTTTGCTGCCTCCCGGCCTGTTCCTTTTCGCCGTCGAATTCTATATTCTGTCCGTCAACTATAAAAGTGTAGTATTGTTTCCGGGTTCGCTGCAGCTGCGTAAACACATTATGCTGCTGCTTTTGCAGGCTCTTGGCCTGGGAGTGCTGTTTTGTTCCCTCTATGCTTACCGGCGCATCTGTGAAAGTTTTAAGGCACAGGCGGATCTGGCATTACTGGAACAGGAAAAGCATTCTCTGAAAAATTATGTGTCACAGGCACAAATACGTTATGAAAAGACAAGGTCATTCCGCCATGATGTCAGAAATTACCTGTCCGTTCTGGACGGTTTTTTGAGAGACGGCAGTATCGATCAGGCACGGGATTACCTGAAAAATCTGGATGCGGCGGCGGGGGAACTTTCTTTTCCTGTTCATACGGGCAACCCAACCGTGGATATTTTGCTGGGAGATAAACTGGAATTAGCCAAAACAGACGGAACAGCAGTCGACATATCACTTAAATTGCCGCAAGATGGTAGAATAACCGATTTGGACTGGTGTGTTATTTTTGCAAATGCCCTTGACAATGCGATCCGTGCATGCAGACAGGGGAATAACTCAAAAAGTATACGGATTTCCGGCGAACAGCAGGGTGATTTTTATATGCTGGAATTTGAAAACACCTGCCCCGAGGATCAGCCGCCGGTTCCTGATTTTGGTATCGGGCTTGGCAATATCAAAAGTGTCGCATTAAAATACGCAGGCGCAGTGACGGCCGGGCAGCAGCATGGTTTATTCCGGTTACATGTGCTGCTGGACATTTCAGTACAGCCAGAAGGCATTTCGAAGCAAAGGGCTTGAAATCATGCGTCTGTTTTTCTTACAATGAAGGCGCAGGAGGGAATGGGGCATCCCGTTGCGTTGTGAGGCTCCTGCCAAAAAATAGCAAAAGAAAAAGAAAAACAGAGGTGATTGGAATGAACGTAAGCGGAATAAACCAGGCACAACAGCCTGTTACCCCTCAAAAGCCACTGGAAGGATCCAAGCAGGCCGCGTCTGCAATCAGGGAGTTGGAGCAGCAGTTACAAAAACTGGATGCGGAAAAACAGAAAGCCGTCCGGAATAAGGACACCGAAAGAGAGAGGAAACTGGAAAAGCAGATCCAGGAGATTAAAAAACAAATTGAGCAGCTAAAAAGCCGGGAAACGAACCGGCAGGAGGATGAGGCGGAACCGGGGAATCTCGAAAAAAAGAAAAGCCCGGAAAACACCGGCAAAGGGAAGTACATAGATGAAATTGCATAAAAGATAATGTATCAGGCCGCGTTTCCCAGGGAATGCGGCTTTTTTGCGCCATTTTCCGGTATCAAACCGCGCAGCCTTTTTTTTCCTGGAAGAAAGAGAAAAAAAGTCGGGCAAAGCTGCCTGCCTGCTGTTATACTGAAAACATCTTAAGATAACGGGAGGAAAAACAGGTGAATTATTATGAGAGGATCCAGAAAGCTATTGATTTTCTGGAGCATAATCTGGAAAACGATATCAAAGCGGAGGATGCGGCGAAGGAAGCCTACATGTCGGTGTCTAATTTTTACCGCCTGTTCTTTGCCATAACAGGCTATCAGGTAAAGGAATACCTCATCAACAGGCGGATCAGTCTTGCGGCAGAAGATATCCGTATTAACCAGATGAAGGTATTGGATGCTGCCGTGAAATATGCCTATACCAGCTCCGACGCTTTTTCCAGAATCTTTAAAAAGGTCACCGGTTATTCTCCCAGCACCTATTCCCGGGGGATGGTAAACTACAAATTTGAAAGGATTCATTTAATGGATAAATATTTTGAGATTCCCGATGAGGAAATGAACGAACAATACCCGGATATTAAGGTGTTGAAAGAGATGCAGCCCATGCGTGTGGCTTATTACTGTTATTACGGAAAGAACCCGGAGAACGGCGCGTTTGCTGTCATGAAGGATTGGGTCATGAAGGAAAAGCTGGATATCCGCAGCGGAAACTACCGTATTTTCGGCTACAATGCGCCGGACTGTGACCCTTCCGCCGAAGAATACGGCTATGAGGTATGCGTTACCATACCGGAAGATATGGAAGTGAAGGATGATAACATAAAAACAAAACAGCTGGACGGCGGCCTGTTTGCCGTCATTTCCATCGAACGGACGAAAGACGAAGAACTCGGTGAAGGCATCATGCGCGGCTGGAAGCGTTTTTCAAGATGGCTGGAGGGCAGTAAATACGCGTATGGAGATGCACAGTGGCTGGAGGAGCATCTCGGCTTCGGGGATGCGTTTGACCATATCGGCGGCGTGGAGCTGTATATGCCGGTACAGCTGAAAAAGGAAGGCGGAAAGGAGAGGACGGAGGTAACAGAGGTACAGGTGGAACCCTTTATGACCGCAGTCTGTACGGCGGTCGGGACAGGGGCGGAAGAAAAGGCGAAAAAACAGCTGTTTGCATGGATGAAGGCGAATGGAATTGCGCCGGACAGAGAAAAGAACCGGGTTTTTGCTTTTTATAACTTTGAAAAGCTGGGACAGCCAGATTTCTTTTTCCGGATGTATGTACAGATTGCACCGGACAGGGAAGTGAAGGAGGAAGAAGGGCTGACGAAGGAGGAGTTTCCGGGAGGCCTGTATCTGAAACAACATGTGAAATATAAAAAGAATGCCCAGTCCTGGTTCCAGTTTATCAGGCAGCTGGAGGAAAGTGAAACCTACGGATTTGGGCCGCAGCCGTTTATGGAGCAGTATTTGACAGACAAGCTGCAAATCAGCAGAGAAACGGAGATTGCGCAGTATCTGCCTATAGTGAAAAAGGCAAACGGCGGGAAATAATGTGACATAGCGCAGGAAAAGCCACAGGGAACTGTGGCTTTATTTCCTGCATAAAAAGTCCGGAAAAATATGCCTTATGGGAGCGGATTGGGTTCCGTGGACCAGGAAGAATCCAGATCCGTACCCTTGAAAATCCGCCGTTCCCGGTTTGATTTCAGCATATATACATCTTCATCCGGATAATAACAGGTATCTTCTTTTTCTACGGTTCCCGCGTCTAATATCAGCAGGCTGCCGGATCCTGAATTATAAAAAGTATGCGCGATATTCTCCCCGGCGGGTTTTGCCAAAAAATCCCCCTGCTTCACCGGAATTTCTTCTTCATTCAGCCGCAGTATGCCTGTACCGGAAAGAATCAGGAAAAATTCTTCCTGTTGGGAGTGGCTGTGGTATTTCGTACTGAAGGCATGGGGAGGAACGGAATCGATATTGACATATAGCTTCCGGCTTCCGGCCGCTTCCCCTAAAGATTTGGTCAGCAGTCCCACGGAATCCTGATAGACGAATTCCCCGTTCAGCTGTTCAATATTCTGTATTTTCATTGGCACCCCTTTCTTACCGGCTGCAAATTCCCTGCCGCCCCTGCCGGGACCGCTTACCCTATTCATTATTCCTTTCTTTCCACTCTAAAGGCAGCGTTACAGGCTGTCAAGTGATTATGATGTTTCGGGTGTATCCATAATAAGAACAGGCTTGACATAACCCTTCCGGTCAGAGTATTTTGTAACTAAAGGTTATACAAGACAGTACCGGATAGGGATTGAGCCAACCATTTTCCTGGTGCGGGGGATCCGGCATGAATAAGCGGGAAGAAAAGTAGGCCGTTGTGATTATGGAGAAGGCAGTATGCGGGAATTTAATTTTGAAACGGTTATTCCGATTGAAAAAGGCTGGTCGGAGGATAAAAAATACCAGGTGGCGAAAAAGGACGGAAGCCGTTATCTGCTCCATGTTACTCCTATACAGCGGTACGAGACCAGAAAGGCACTGTTTGCCGTGTTGGAACAGGTGGCACGGTTGGGAATACCTATGTGTAAGCCTGTTGAATTTGGCATTTGCAGAGACGGAGTCTATGCTCTGCATACCTGGATTGACGGGAGTGACGCCGGGGATGTGATTCCCTTTTTGCCGGAGAAAGAGCAATATGCTTCAGGGGTGAAGGCAGGGGAAATACTGCGTGAAATACATGCCATACCGGCGCCGGATACACAGGAACAATGGGGCAGCAGATTTAACAGGAAAGCGGATGAGATCCTTCATAATTATAGGGAATGTCCGATTCATTTTCAAGGGGATAATGCGCTCATTACATATATTGAAAATAACCGCGGTCTGCTGGAAAACCGTCCACAGTGCTTTCAGCACGGAGACTATCATATCGGGAATATGATGGTACAAAACGGCTCGCTTATCATCATTGATTTTGACCGTTACGATTTCGGGGATCCATGGGAAGAATTCAACCGGATTGTATGGAGCGCCCAGACAAGCCCCTGTTTTGCGGCAGGCCAAATCGACGGATATTTCGATGGCAGACCGCCGGCGGAATTCTTCCGGCTGCTTTCCTTCTATATTGCCTGCAATACGCTTTCTTCCATTTATTGGGCCGTTCCATTTGGTCAGGAGGATATCGATGTTATGATGAAACAATCCCAAAACGTGCTTTCCTGGTATCGCAGCATGGATAATATAATTCCATCCTGGTATCGAAAGTACGGAGAAAGTGCATGGGGCAGAAAAAGAGATAGAAAAAGAGATAGAAAAAGAGATAGAAAAAGAGATAGAAAAAGAGATAGAGGAGACGGATGGGATCATGAGTGATTTTGGATTTCAGGAGATGCAGGCGATTCAAAAGCAGCTGCAGGAAAAATATAAAGACAAGTGGGGCGGATTATCTCCAAAGAAGGGACGTGATTCCCTGCTTTGGATGATGATAGAAGCAGGGGAAGTGGCGGATGTAATCAAGAAACAGGGAGATGAGAAAATAGTTGGCGATGAACAGGTCAGAAGTCATTTTATAGAAGAGCTCTGCGATGTGATGATGTATCTGAACGATGTTATGCTCTGCTACTCCATTTCGCCGGAGGAACTGGCGGAAACATATCGGGAAAAGCATGACAGGAATATGAAACGATGGTAAATGATTGAACCAGGATTGGACAGGAGGCGTCTTAATTGATACGTAATCAATAAGACGCCGTTTTTTATTGAGGAAATTCTGATGTTATTGCTGCAAAATTGGGAAAACTAATGGTTGCCGGCAAACTGCCTATTGCCAAAAGGCAACAGGCTTTCTGCTTTTCGTCATTTCTGTATGGTATCTGCAGGGCGGCGGCACAAGGGGCCGTGAATTGCAGCTGCAAAGTTTGAGAATATCAGAAAAAAGGTTGACATATCTAACTGTAATATTTATAATTACAGTAACTCATGGAATTACAGTATTGCGGAACCAGGCTCGGCGCTGCACAGATGGCAGGTTTTACAATTAATTCTCTGTAAGCGCATTTGTGTAGATCGTTGTCCGCAAAAAATAATCCAACCGGCAGGAAAATCAGGCCGGTCAGGAAGGGGTAACCGTTCAGGCTTGTCGAACGGTTATAGGAAAGGAAGGCTCGATATGGATGACAGGGAAAGACAAAAAGAAGCGGCAGCAAAGGCGGCAGCAGCCTGGGTTCGGGATGAAATGACCGTAGGGCTGGGAACCGGTTCCACAGCCTATTATTTTATACAGGAAGCGGGGGCTATGGTACGCGCGGGAATAAGGCTGCGGGCCGTGGTTACCTCAGAAGCCACGGGAAAGCTTGCGGCATCATTCCATATTCCGGTAATCCCGCCGGAGGAAGCGCAGACCGTGGATCTGGCGGTGGATGGAGTGGATGCGGTGGATACGGACTTCTGTGCGGTAAAAGGCGGGGGAGGCGCTCTCCTTCGGGAAAAAATTGTGGCATGGAAGGCAAAGCAGGTAATCTGGATTATGGATGAAAGCAAACGCGTAAAAAATCTTGCCGGTTTTCCTCTTCCGGTTGAGGTTCTGCCCTTTGCAGCCTCCTGGGCGGCGGATGCTGTAAAGGAGCTGGGGGGAAATGCAGTGTGCCGCCAGCGGGACGGTAAGTCATTTTTTACCGATAACGGAAATAGGATATTGGATGTAGTGTTTCCAAAAGACAGGGATCCCAGATTGGCTGCAGAAGCCGTCAGGCAGATACCGGGGGTCCTGGAAACCGGTTTTTTTGACCGGATGTGCAGCCGGATTCTTATCGGTACCACCGGCGGTGTCCGGGAGTTGGTGAATCCCAATAAGGAAAAAGCCCCGTTACAGGGTAGAACAGTCCCGGGATGGAAAAACGGGTGTGTCTGAGCAGGTATGTAAGATTGACAACAGGCTGAACAGTTAGGGCAGGTGGAAAAATGCAGGAAAAAAAGGATAAAAACAACCGGATTGTAAATGGTTATATAGGGACCTATTTTTCGGAAAACAGCAAAGGGATCTATCGGTTTGCCTTTGATGAAGAAAGTGGGGAACTGACAGCTCCCGAACTGTTCTATGAGGCCAGGGATGCCAAATGGGTATCCGTCGGCCCGGACCGGATCTGTTTTCCCATGGAGGAAAACGGACGTGCGGGAACCTGTTTCCTGGAACGGGAAAAAGGGCAGATATCACATGTGCGGAAAATACTGGAAGAAGCCCATACACCCTGCTATCTTCAGCAGGACGGGGATTATGTATACACCGCCAATTACCACGATGGCACGGTTATGGTCTATCATTTGAGCCGGCATGTTCCTGAGATCCGGAAGCGGATCGAAAACGGCGAAAAGGCCGGCTGCCATCAGATTCTTCTTCACGGCCCATGGCTCCTGGTGCCGTGTCTGGAACAGAACCGGATACGGATTTTTGACAGGGAAAACGGTTTTGGGCCGGCAGGGGAAATCCCTTTTCCGGAGGGGAGCGGGCCAAGACATGGTGTTTTTGACCGTGCCCATAAACGGCTGTATGTAGTGAGCGAATGGAGTAATACGCTTTTTACGTTTGCCGCAGACGGAAAGGAATTCCGGTTGATCCAGTCGCTTCCGCTTCTGCCCCGGAAGGGGAATGCGGCGGCTGCCGCCATACGAATGTCACCGGGAGAAGAAGCCCTGTATATTTCGGTGCGCGGGCCGGATATTTTAATACGGGTGGATATCCGCGGGGATAAGGCGGTTTTGGAAGAATATGTATCAAGCCGGGGCGTGCATCCCCGGGATTTTATACTCACCGATGACGGCCGTTTTGTCCTTGTTGCCAACCGCCAGGAGGGCGGGCTTGTGTCTCTGGAAAGGAATCGGGAAAGCGGTAAAATAGTGGGGATCAGAAGCCGGATTCCGATACCGGAAGCGGTTTCGGTAGTACTGGATAAACCGGGAATCCCGCAGGAATCATAGAAAAAAGCTAAAACGCCGGGACGGGGAGAGCGCCGTTCCGAGATTAACAGGAGGATAACAGTATGCAGAAAACAGATATCGGTGTCATAGGGCTTGCCGTAATGGGCAGAAGTCTTGCGCTTAATATGGCGGATCACGGATTTAAGGTAGGAGGATATAACCGGAGCCATGAGGTGACGGAAGCGTTGGTAAAAGAACATCCCCATGATAATTTTATCCCTTTTTATGAATTGGAAGAATTGGTGGACTCCCAGGAACGCCCGAGGAAATTTCTGATTATGGTAAAGGCGGGCAGGCCTGTGGATTTAGTGATTGAACAGCTTGTGCCTCTGCTGGAAGAAGGGGATATAATTCTGGATGGAGGAAATTCTTTCTTTGAAGATACGATACGAAGGGAGAAAAGTCTGAAAGAAAAAGGAATCTATTACTTTGGAACCGGCGTTTCCGGAGGAGAAAAAGGCGCCCGTTTCGGTCCCTCCATCATGCCCGGAGGTGACAGAAAAGGCTACGACTATGTGGCGCCTGTCCTGGAAGCTATCGCGGCAAAGGCACAGGGGGAGCCTTGCTGTGCCTATATGGGGCCGGATGGGGCCGGCCATTATGTCAAAATGGTGCACAACGGCATTGAATATGCGGATATGCAGCTGATTGCAGAGGCTTATCTGCTGCTTAAATATGTGGGCGGCTGCAGCAATGAGGAATTGGCGGCTACTTTTGACGAATGGAACCGGAAGGAGCTGAAAAGCTACCTGATCGGAATCACTGCAGGAATATTCAGGGAAAAGGATGATCTGAGCGGACAGGAACTTCTGGATGTAATTCTGGACAGTGCGGGCCAGAAGGGCACCGGACGCTGGACCAGCCTGGAATCTCTGAAACAGGGAGTGAACGTATCCATGATTACGGCGGCCTGCAACGCCAGAGTCATGTCTAACCGCGTGGAAGAACGAAGGGCAGCTAAGCCGCTTTTCACCGTTTCACAGGAAAAACGGGCTGTGGATAAAAAAGCATTTGGGGAGCAGGTACGAAACGGGCTGTATACCGCAAAAATCATTGCCTATGCCCAGGGGTTTGAACTGCTGGCACACGCCTCCGGAGAATACGGATGGAATCTGGACTACGGAAGGATTGCGGCAATTTTCAGGGCCGGCTGCATTATCCAGGCAGATTTCCTGGATGATATTACCCGTGCCTATGAAAGAAATCCCGATTTGAAAAATCTGATGCTGGATCCGTTTTTCCTGGAACGGATCAATGCCGGACAGGAAAGCCTGCGCCATATCCTTACCATGGGTATTATAAATGGAATCCCGGTTCCCGCCATGAGCCAGGCCGCAGCTTACCTGGATGCATTCCGGGGAATGCCGGTGGGGGCAAATCTGATCCAGGCCCAGAGGGACTGCTTCGGGGCCCATACCTATGAACGTAATGACAGGGAAGGAACCTTCCACCACGATTGGAGGTTAAGCAATGAGTGAAAAAAATACATTTACCATATTCGGAGGGACAGGGGATCTGACCTTCCGGAAGCTGATCCCGGCCCTGTACAACATGGAAATGACGGGAAGCAATACCTTTGATACGCAGATTGTGGTGATAGGCAGGCGGGATTATACCAGCAGTGCTTATCGGGAACTGGCCCGGGACTGGGTGGAAAAATTCACGAGACTTTCCTTCCGGGAAGAGGTATATGAAAAAATAGCGGAACGGATTCTCTATTACCGCATGGATTTCACAAAAGAAGAAGCGTATGGGGAACTGAATGCTTTTTATCGTGAAAACGGGGCGGAGAACCATGTGTTTTACTTTGCAGTTGCTCCCCGGTTTTTCCCTGTCATTGTACAGGGGCTGAAGAAGGTGGATGGAGCGCGGGGAGGAAAGGTGGTTCTGGAGAAGCCTTTCGGGGAAAATCTGGAGGCTGCCGCTGCGCTGAATGAAAAGATGGAAGCTTTTTTCTCGCCGGATCATATCTACCGTATTGATCACTATCTGGGTAAAGAGATGGTGCGCAATATCCAGACCATCCGGTTTGCCAATCCTATTTTCAGCAATGTATGGGATGCAAAGCATATCCGGTGTATTCAGATTTCCGCTATGGAAGAGGTGGGGGTGGAAACCCGGGGCAGCTATTATGACCACAGCGGGGCATTAAAGGACATGATGCAGAACCACCTGTTCCAGATCCTGTCCATCGTCGCCATGGAACAGCCCCAATCCTCAGCGGTGGAGGATATGCACCGGGAACAGATGAAGGTGCTTTCAGCGCTGGTTATGCCGGAGGATATTTCAGGAAGTATGGTGCTGGGGCAGTACGGGGGATACCGTGAGGAGCCGTCCGTGGCGCCGGATTCCGATACGGAAACCTATGCGGCAGTCCGTCTTCTGGTGGATAATGACAGGTGGAGGGGAATGCCTTTTTATATCCGGACCGGGAAAAAGCTGGGGGAAAGGGAAATGCAGGTGGCCGTAGTATTCAAAAGCCCCTCCCCGGAGGTGGAGTCCAATATCCTGAATATCCGGATTCAGCCTACGGAAGGCGTATATCTGCAGTTTAATATTAAAAGGCCGGGAGAAACGGATGATATTATCCAGGCGAAAATGGACTTTTGCCAGAGCTGCTCCCTGGAACATCATCTGAATACGCCGGAGGCCTATGAAAGGCTGATCGGCGCCTGCTTCCGTGGGGAGCGCTCCTGGTTTTCCCAATGGGATCAGGTGGGTATAAGCTGGAGATATGTGGATGCTGTGAAGGCGGCATACCGCAGCAGCGGCATGCCTCTTGCCTCTTATGAACCGGGGAGCAACGGCCCGCAGGAAGCAGAGCGGCTTCTGGCCATATATGGGGATACGTGGTTTGATCATTAAATAGTTTACACTTAAGACGATGGAAGCGGTCTGGAAGATAAACGCTGTAATCGGATAAGCCGGGTTACGGCCCCCTGCCTGTGCAGGGGGCCGTTTCCTGCTTTGGAGTGCGTGGTTCCGGGCAGCACGCCAGCCAAATCCCGGTATATACTGGCGCTATAACATACACAGGATTACCGGCATGCATTGTCAAGATCTTATTTTATGTTATAATGATGGTGCGTTTCTGCCGGGAAAACCCGGCGGAACAGACGGGGTCATTGGAGCAGACTATAACAATGCTAAGGGAGCGGATTCCAAATGAAAAAACTGCAGTTCATGCAATCAGGGTATTTTATCTTATTAACCTCCTTCTTCGTCGTGTTTTTATTTGCAGTATTTAATATTTTTACCATCAAACATTTTAATCAGAGAATCGAAGAAATTTATAAAAATTCCCTTAATTATTCCAGCAATTATTGGGCAGATCAATTCTATGTGGCCAACAGAGAACTGACCTCCCTAATCAATAAAAATGACGGTACGGACTATAATTTGATCTGTGATTCTTCCGATCCCGCCTTTATTGCGGAAAGAAGCTCTGATTTGCAGAGGGATTTAACCAACCTGTCTCTTCTTAACGATAACAGAATCGTGTATTTCGTTTTTATCCCGGACAAGGATATGATGCTGTCCTCCATTTCCTATCTGGATTATTTCCAGGAAACGGAAAACGAGGAGTTGAAAAAATATATCTTAAATAACCAGGTGAATAATTCCGCAGCCTGGAAGGATATCAAGCTGGGAGATAACTATTATTTTCTGCATTTATATGAACATAAAAGCGGCTTCGGAGGATGCTATATCAGCTGTGAAAACGTACTTCGGGATATCATGCCGCAGGATCAGGAAAGCAACGTCTCCCTTTTGAATATGGATGGTTCGGTTTTTTATGCGGAGAAGGATGCACAGGAATACAAGAATTACTTTGTATTCTCCCGTGCCATCCGCATGATCAATAAGAAAATTTCCATAGAAATCCCTCATGTCAATTTTGTCAGCAGCGGATCCTATCTGTTTATTATTATTATTATTGCGATAGCAGCGTCCATCCTCCTGATAACGATTGCTTTATTTTACCAGGAACAGTCTGTGTTCAAGCCTCTTACCAAACTGAAAAAAGCCATGGAGGAATTCAGCGGCGGCAATACGCAGGTCAGGCTGAATGATCGGACCTCCAATCATGAAATCAAGGTGCTGTATCATACGTTCAACCATATGGCGGAACAGATTATCAACCTGAAAATAGATGTGTATAAAGCCAGCCTGGAAAAGCAAAAGGTGTATAACCAGTTCCTGCGGGTGCAGATACAGCCTCACTTCTATACGAATATATTAAATCTGATTTATACCCTGGCAAGTATTAAGGACTACGGAACAATCAAGGATCTTACCAAAAACATGGCGGAATATTTCCGGTATCTTTTATCCCTGAAAGAAGATTACGTATTTCTGGAGGATGAGCTGCAGTGTATCGCGCGGTACGCCCAGGTACAGAAAATCAGGTACCAGGATAATTTCCAGATGAAGATTACCTGTAATGCCGATGCCGACACGGAAAAAATACCGCCCCTGCTGATTCAGACCTTTATTGAAAACAGTATTAAGCACAATATCATGCTGGTGCAGGATTTGGAGATTATACTGGTGATTGAAGAGGCGGAGGACATGCTCTGCATCATAGTGAAAGATAACGGCCTCGGTTTTCCGGAGGGAATACTGGACAAGCTGAACCGGGATGAAGATATAGAAGAGGATGGCAGACACATCGGCATTATGAATGTGAAAAACCGTCTTGAGGTGCTGTACCAGGGGAAGGCCGTTGTCAGTATCCAAAATGAGAATAAGGGTTCCAGGGTTGCCGTCAGCATTCCCCGAATCCGGAAGGAGGAGAATACGCAGATTGAATATATTACTTGTTGATGATGAAGTAATGGTAGTTACCTTGCTGAAAAAACATATTGACTGGAAAGGGCTGGGAATTGACGAGGTATTTACCGCCTATACGGCCATGGACGCCAGGGCCGTATGTACCGGAAATAAAATAGATATTATTGTCTGCGATATTGAGATGCCGCAGGAAAACGGCCTCTATTTACTGTCTTGGGTGAGGGAAACATTTCCTTCTGTGGTAAAAATTATCCTGACAAGTTATCCGGATTTCAAATATGCACAGGATGCCATTAATATCGGCGTTGTAAAATATCTTCTGAAACCGGTCAGCTTTGAGGAGCTTTCAGAGACTGTCAGGCTTGCCGCAGATGAGATCGTAAAAAGGGAGAAGGAAAAGCTTCAGGTATCGGTCGGGCAGCAGCGTCCGGATCCCAAAAGGGAGGAAAAGATTTTCTATACCAATCTGCTTACCGGGGATATCCTGCCCTTCACCGAATTTATTGATAAGGCATTGAAAACAGGCGGCCTTACCAGGGAAGCGCTGGAGCCGAAGGGGCTGGTATATATCCGTCTGGCCGGCGCCCGGGTGCAGATGAAAAACAACAGTATTTTATTGTTTGCCTTAGGTAATATTGCGGAGGAACTTTTTTCAGACATAACGGAAGTACACCTGTGGGATAATATATTCTGGATTGTGAAAACCGGGCATAACAGGGCTTCGCTGTATGAAATGTGCGAATTGTTCATATCCAGTCTGAAGGGACGGTTTCCGGGAGAGATTTTTGCGTATTTTATTTCCGCGGAGTATTCAGCCTGTCATCTCAGCCTGGAGACATTATCAGAACGTTCCAGGGATTTAAGGCATGCCGCCATGCAGTACCGGAATGTGGGGCAGTTCATCTATGATGTGGACGATTTGATGGAAAAGGCCATGGAAACGGAAAACGGGGAACAGCACCCGTCTGCATGGGCGGTGGCGGAAGCTGTAAAGGAGTATGTACACGCGCATTATATGGAGGATATCAGCAGACAGGACATAGAGGCATGTGTACATTTGAACGGGGATTATCTGAACCGTATTTTTAAAAAGGCCACCGGTTATTCCCTGGTTCAATATATCCAGTATTACCGTATCCTGGTTTCCAGACGTTTGTTGGCAGAGCGGAAATGTACGATAACGGAGGTGGGGACAAAGGTGGGCTTTGATACGCCTTCCTATTTTGCAAAGGTTTTCAGGAAGTGGACAAACATGACTCCGAATGAATATTATAACAGCTGTGATTCCAAGTCAGGTACTCCGCCGGAATCAGATAACCCGCAGGCATAGAGAAAAAGTCGAAATTGTTCTATTACTTGGTCGGTTTTGTTGTTGAGACAAAGCCGGCTTTTTTATTACACTTTAGTTGTAAAACAATTGTGGCTGAAATACAAGGAGGGTGTTATGTTACGAAAAAGGATCCATATTTTATTAACGGCGGCAATGATAGCCGGACTTATGGCGGGCTGCGGTTCTGCAGGACAGAGTCCTTCAGAGAGCGGAGCGGCACAAGGGAGCACAGGGACGGAAACGGCAGCGGAAAGTGGCGGAGATTCCCAAAACGGGACAAAAGCAGAAGACCGTTCCGGGCAGGAGCCATATACCGTACGAATTGTTGCAGATGGTTATGGTTCAGAGGAAGCCTGTGCGGAGATCGGGGAGGCCGTTTCGGAAATTACAAAAGCGAAGTTTAATACTGAGGTTGAAATTGTCCGTTATGACTTTTCTACCTATGTGGATAAGGTACAGACGGAACTGGCCTCCGGAGAAAAAATCGATTTGCTTGGAGGCGTATCCCAGCTCCCGATTCCCAGTGCGGCAAGCCAGGGGCAGGTACTCGCTTTAAATGACCTTCTGGAATCGGATGGTCAGGATATCCTTGCAGACATCAGCAGTGAGGATTTGGCGTCTACGTCTATCGACGGTCAGGTTTACGCTGTCCGTAATAATAAAGAGCTTGGTCTTGGCCTTGGCTTCGCATGCAATACACAAATGCTGGAATCCCTCGGCGTTGATTACAGCAATATTAAGACGGAGGCCGATATGGAGCCTATCCTCCGGGCGGTAAAAGAGAAATATCCGGATTGTTATCCGTTTGCATCAGACAGCGGCGCAATGGGTGACTATATGTATGCCATTGACTGGCTGGGAAGAGATTTCGGGGTGTTGACAGATTCGTTCAGCGATGACACCACAGTGGTGAATTTCTATACCTCTGACGAGTATTACGAACTGTGCAGCCGCAGATATGAATGGTCCCAAAATGGCCTGATAATGCCGGATGCCAGTATTAATACGGAACAGGTTACCAGCCTTATGGGTGCCGGAAAAGCATTTTGTGCAACGACGGAAACGAAACCGGGTATTGAATCCCAATGGGAGAGAAATACGGGAATTGATATTACCATCATCAATATCGTGCCTTATTATACCACCACCAGCAATCTGAACAATTACTGGTATATTCCTTACACGAGTGAGCAGCCGGAAAGGGCAATGCAGGTTTTGAACGAAATGTATTCCAATCCTGATGTGGCAAACCTTCTAATTTATGGTATAGAAGGCAAGTATTATGAATTTGTGGAGGAAGAAAAAGGGGTAATCGACTATCCGGAAGGAATAACCGCTGAAGATTTGGGTTGGACGGTTACCGCATGGCATTTCCCGAATGAGCTGATCGCGCATAAGTGGGTTACAGACGGTCCTGATATCTGGGAAGATACGATAGCATTCAATAAAGACTGCCATCCGTCTGTTGCGAAAGGGTTTGTCTGGGACAGTACGGATGTGACGAATGAAGTGGTGGCTTGTACAACAGTCCTTAACAAATACAAGAAAGGCCTGGAAACGGGAGATGTGGATCCTGACTCCGTATGGGAACAGATGAAACAGGAATTTGAGGAGGCCGGTATCCGGAAGATTCTGACAGAAAAACAAAAACAGCTGGATACCTGGCTGGCGGGGCGTTTATGAAAAATAAGAAAAAAAGGAGTCCTTTCAATTGGGCTTTATATTGTATGCTGATTCCGGGATTTCTCTATCTGCTGTTCAATAACTACATACCTATGGCTTTTACCATGATAGCTTTTAAGAAATACAATTTCCAAAAAGGTATTTGGGGAAGTGATTTTATTGGCCTGGAGAATTTCAAATCTCTTTTTTCCACAAGGGACTCCTGGATAATATTACGTAATACGGTGGGGTATAACCTTGTTTTTATTGCGATCGGCCTGGTTGCCGGGTTGGGGATTGCCATTCTTCTGGATGAGCTTCGATCAAAAAAAGGAAAGCGGCTTTATCAGATGTCATATCTGATTCCTTATATGATTTCTATCACGGTAGTCAGCTATATTGTATATGCACTGCTGAGTACGGATACCGGATTTATTAACAACAGTATTCTGGCTCCTCTCGGGAAAAAAAAGATATCCTGGTATGCACAGCCCGGTTACTGGCCTTTTATCCTGGTGGCGGTCAATCAGTGGAAATGGCTGGGATATAACTCGATTATTTATTATTCTTCGGTTATCGGTATTGACTCCAGCTATTACGAAGCGGCTACCATAGATGGTGCTTCCAGGTTTCAGCGCATCCGGTATATTACCATACCCATAATCCGTTCCACCATTATTACTATGACCTTGTTGCAGCTCGGCAGTATATTCCGTTCGGATTTCGGTTTATTCTATCAGGTGCCTATGGACAGCAGTGCGCTGATGAATGTGACCAATACAATTGACACCTATGTTTACCGGGGCATAAAAAGTGTGGGTACTCTGGGTATGTCATCGGCAGCAGGGCTGTACCAGTCTGTGGTCGGTTTTGTATTGATTTTAATTGCTAACGGCGTCGTGAGAAAAATTGACAGGGACAGCGCTATATTCTGAATCGCAGCTGTAGGCCGCGATTATTGAGGAAAGGATGACATGGTAAAAAGAGATAACGCATTTCAGATAATGGCTCACATCGTATTGTTTTTATTGGCACTGTTTTGTATTCTGCCGTTATTATTGCTTTTTTCTTCTTCTTTCAGCAATGAGACAGCTATTCTCCATGAAGGATACCAGCTTCTGCCGAAGGAATTTGATTTAACAGCATATCAGTATATTGTAAATGGAACCAGCGGAATCCTGCGCTCCTATGGAATATCCGCCATAATCACCATAGGCGGGACACGTGCAAATCTTCTCCTTACTATTCTTTATGCATACCCCATTTCAAGAGGAGATTTAAAGGGAAGGACCTTCTTTTCCTTCTTCCTGTTCTTTACGATACTCTTTAATGGCGGACTGATTCCTACTTATATGATGTGGACCAATACGTTTCATATTAAGAATTCTTATCTGGCTTATATTCTGCCGAATTTGCTGGTAAACGGATTTTATGTCATCATGGCCAGAAACTTTTTTGCTTCCAACATTCCCACAGCGCTGCTGGAATCCGCTAAAATGGACGGCGCAGGGGAATTCCGCATACTGCGGGATATCGTGCTGCCTATGTCCAGGCCAATCCTGGCTACCCTGGGGCTGTTCGTATCCCTGAACTACTGGAATGACTGGCAAAATGGCCTGTATTATATCAGTAATGACAAAAGGTATACCATTCAGGTCCTGCTGAACCGTATGCTTCTGGATACCCTGTATATGCAGCAGGGTTTGGCAAAAACAATCAACAGCAGCATTGGAGCATCCATGCCGACAGCAACTCTGAAAATGGCGATAGCTGTTCTTGGTGCCATTCCGGTATTGCTTATATTTCCTTTTATCTCCAAGTATCTTACCGGCGGTATTGTGGTGGGGGCTGTAAAAGGATAACGACATAAAAAACAATTCAGGGAGGATTGCATGATGTTATTTGAAAACTTTAAGCAAGGTCTGAATCTCGGCGGATTTTTATCCCAGTACGAACTCATTGCGGATTCCGGTTCCCGGGAGGCACTGCGCTGCCATTTTGAGACATTTATTACAGAAGAGGATATCCGGCAAATCGCAGCCTGGGGATTTGATCATGTCAGAATCCCCCTGGACGGTTATTTGTTTTTTGATAAGGAAAAGAAGTGTCTGAAGGAGAAACCTCTGGAATATCTGGATCGCTGCATAGGATGGTGCGAAAAACAGGGGATGAATGCGGTAATCGATCTGCACAACATAGAAGGGCATGTATATGGCCAAATGGACAGCCCTACCCCCTTAATGGCAGATGCTGTTCTTCGGGACAATTTCTGCAGCTTTTGGAGCAGAATGGCGGAACATTTTAAAGGTTATAACAAGACGAAGCTGATGTTCGAACTGTTCAATGAAATTGCAGATTCCACCGGATATCAGTGGAATAAACTTTATAAAAAAGCTATCCAAGAGATCCGTAAGGCCGATTCGGGCCGCTGGGTTTTGGTGGGATCGAATTATGTAAACAGCGTGGGTTACCTTGACCGCCTGGATTTAGTGGAAGATCCTTACGTATTTTATAACTTCCATTATTATGAACCAAATGCTTTCACGCATCAGAGAGCACATTTCTCAGAGGAATTCCGTACCTGGGATCGCCCCCTTGCTTATCCCGGGGATATGGCAGATTACCTTGCCTTTCTGGAAGAACATGAAGAATTCAGGAAAGAGCATCCCCTGATGACACGTGATACCACCTGCAATGATAAAAAACTGATGCAGGCTTTCCTGGCAGATGCAGATAAATTCATGAAATTTTCCGGCTGTGAATTATATTGCGGCGAATTCGGTGTGATAGATTCCGCGCCGGCGGAGGCGGCTGTGAAATGGATCCGGGATTTTATTACCATTTGTGACAACATGAAAATCGGGCATGCGATGTGGAATTATAAATGTCTGGATTTTGAACTTGTGGACAGGAATAATCAGGTGGTCAGACCGGAAATCCTGGAGGTGCTGAAGGAACTGAATCAGGGATAGTCCTCTTTGTTATGTATGATAGCAATTGATAGTTCATTAGAAGCGGCGGTATTCCCTGCCGCTTCTAATTGCCTTTGGCCTTCCGATAGGGAATAGAAGAGCTGGAATAAGGAAGTGTATACTTTTATATGATTTTTCAGGTAAGTTTTGCGTCTTTATACTTCAAGCTTTTTCCTGTAATACAGAACTAATTGTCCTTCCTGGTTTTCCGTAGTGACGAATTCGTCATATCCCCAATGCAAATATATCCCCAGATTTCTTGTTTCCCGTGCTTCCACGCCTATGGTAAGGAACGTATAGCCATGTTCCGCAGCATAGCTTTCCATCATATGCACAAGTGCGGAAATGTACCCTTTTCCTTCCTGTTCTTTACGGATACGCAGCGCATTTATATTGGCTGTTGTTTTATTATCGGCCAGCTCTGTCCTGCCGCTGACTGCACCGCATTCCGGTGAAAAAAGCAAAGTCCCCTCACCCACCGGAATTCCGTCGTAAACAATGACAAAGGTATAAGCATCGCCGCTCTGGTTATAGGAAATATAAGTAGTTTTCCACATACGCCAGCGGTCGTTGCCCAAATTATCGGCAATGTTCATATCCCATATCTGTTCCAGATCTTCTGGTGTTGCTTTTCTGTATTCGATGCTCATTATGCGTGACCTCCTTTTTGTCTGTATCCGGATAGAAAGTATATCATATAATAGGAAATTCTTCCATTTTGCCCGTATAAAAGTATGGATATTTAGGTACTCATATCTTATACTTGTTGTTATAGAAATGCAACTGAAAACTGGCGTTTAAATTGTATGAGGTGACAAAGATGGATTTCAGAAAAACATTCGACAGCATTCCGGAACAGTTTGACAAATGGCGGCCCCGTTATTGTGACGAACTTTTTAAAGACATCATTGAGTATGCGGCGATACAAGCTGGGAAATCGGTACTTGAAATTGGTCCGGGAACCGGGCAGGCTACGGAGCCTTTCTTAAAAACGGGCTGTGATTATCTGGCGATTGAGCTGGGTGAAAACTTTGCGGAATTTACGAAAAAGAAGTTTGGCTGCTATGAAAATTTTCATATCGTGAACGATGATTTTGAAACCTATGATTTTGGCGGACGGAAATTTGACCTGGTATTCTCCGCTGCCACGATCCAGTGGATACCGGAAGAAATAGGATTTCCAAAGATATTTCACCTGTTGAAGAACGGTGGGACATTAGCCATGTTTATGACCCGTACGGATGAGAGAACGCCGAATGGAACGTTATATGATGAAATACAGAAGGTGTATGACGAGCACTTCCATGTGGAGACCAGATATACGTGCAGTCTGGAATATGATAATGTTGTGAACTATGGTTTTACAGATTATCATTACCGGGACTGGAAGCAGACCAGAATTTATAATGCGGATGAGTATGTGGAATATCTTGCCGGTTCCATGGTGGAACATATCACTTTAAAAGAGCCTTATAAATCCAACTTTTATAACGGGGTACATGAGGCGGTAGTAAAGGCCGGAAATAAAATAATACTGAATGATACAATTGCATTATATCTGGCAAAAAAACCAGTGGTGGGAGTATAGTATGGCAGGCAGCCTGATTGGTATATGGATATGTCCCAAGCCGTCTCTTAGCCGTTTTCCTGCTTTGGCGAAGCAAAGTGTGAAGCGGAAAATAAAAGCGGGATGGCTGCCAGGAGAGCCATAGCTACATAGGAAGCGGAAAAGATATACATACATTGGTCAATCGTGTATGTTTCCGCGACCCTTCCAAGAACATTGTTTCCGAGAGAATCCCCCAGGCTTCCGCATACGGATATGAGTGCAAGCTCAAACCCTTTTTGTTCTTTTCTGATAAAACCGATCCGTTCTTTGGGGATACCGACGAAGGTACAGGAAACGGAAACACTGCATAGCAGAAATATGGTCATGAACACAGCGGGAGAGGGAGACTTTATGAGCAGCAGCCCGCCCAACGCAGTCACCAGCAGGAACAGGACGTTGAATTTTACCACATTCACCTTATCTACCGCGCGTCCGGCCAGCATATAGGTCGGAGCGCTGATGAGTTCATCCATGGACATGAGGATTCCCAGCTTGGCAGGTGAGAAAAGCAATACATTATAGCAGTACATAGGTATGATAAAGTTCCACATGGGACCTGCCACAAAGGACTGGATAAAAATCAGGAGACAGAAAATCAGGATCCTTTTATTGATGGATTTGAATATATGCAGAATGGGAAGCCGTTCCCTGCGGATACATTCTTTGTTCTTAAGCCCGGCGGCAGCCCAGATGGTTGCGGCTATCAGCAAAAAGCTGCATAGGTAAAGGGCGAAAGCCCCTTCCCTGAACTGGTATAAAAGTCCTGATATCATACCGCCGATGCTTGCCAGAAGGGAAGATATGCTCTGTACGGCTCCGTATATTTTTCCATATCCTCTGCCGTCTGCCATTTCCATTACATAGGAACCGTTTACGGCAAGGAAGATTCCCCGAAAAATCCCCAGAGCCGCCATCAATACCGTAAATGTTAATAGCTCATCCGCTTTTGCCAGAAGGATACAGACTGCACCCAGGCCGGCCAGAGAACAAAGGATGAATTTCTTTGTTCCAAGAAGGTCGGAAAGATATCCGATCATGAGTTTTATGACCATCAAACCTATAGCAACCGCAGACATGGCGCTTCCTATTTTGCTGTAGCTGAGTCCGTGATCTACCATTCTCAGAGGAATAACGGTCATAACCACATTATAGCCAAAGGAAATGAATCCCGATATAAAAGTAAAGCCGATAAACTCTCTGTTTATTCTGCGCCCCTTCATTTCCTGCCCCTCTTCATAAAAAACAAACATGTGTTCTGTATATAATAGCACGTATGTTCGAAATGCGCAAGCGCTGAAATTAAATTATCTTGTCTTGACAGTTCAGGGAAGCAGGCTTAGAATATACGGATAACCGGAACCGGTTTTGCCTTCCTGTGTTACAGGTTAAGGATCGCAAAAAGGAGAAAGGAGACGGTTCAGATGGAGATTGGCACCCGGGAATATACACCGGAGGATTATGGATTTGTCTATGATTTAAAAAAGGAGTCCTGTTTGTCATATGTCTCCCGGATATGGGGCTGGAATGAAGAAAAGCAGGTGGATTATTTTAACACTTTTATTGAACGGGCAAAAGATAGTATGAAAATAATAGTTGCCGACGGTGTTAAAATAGGAATGATAAACTGGAGTACCGGCGAAGGTACCTATGAAATAGAAAACATCTGTCTTTCACCGAAATACAGAAATAAAGGAATCGGGACGCAATTGCTCACTGTTATTATTGAATCCTGTACATATCCGACGATAGAGCTTCAGGTATTTAAGGATAATCCGGCAATCAGTCTGTTTCGGCGTTTGGGTTTTCAGGTGGCTGGAGAATCGGAAATCCATTATCAAATGCAATTATTAAAACGCCAGATCCCGCAGTAGTGCGGGATCCGCTGTTATTTCTTTTGTGCGACTATTTTATTAGAAGCATGATAATGCCGGGGAACGCCGGGGTGTTCATCTTCAAAGGTATAAGACTTAAATTGGAGGATGTTCCAGTCCGCGTATAGTTCTTTAATTTCCTCATCCTCTGCAAGTCCGACTGCAAAAGGTGCTATATCAGGTGATGCAGGCAACACATTTGTGAATAGCTGAATGATATGTATCCCATGTTCCTTGGTGTTTTCTTTAGCGTTAAGCAGGAAATTTTTCCAATCTTCTTTTTTTACGAAATGCAGCGTACCAAAGGACATGATAAGATCATAGCGTTTGGCAAATGTAAACTTTGTTAAGTCCTGGGTCCAGGCTGAAACCTGTAGGTTTTTAGCGGCAGCCTGGCGGTTCAGTCTGGCAATTGCGTTCTCTGACAAGTCAAAAGCCTCAACATTTGTATAACCAAGTCCGGACAGGTATAATGCGTTCTTGCCGTCTCCGCATCCCACATCTAAAACAGACCACGATTTGTTGAACAGATGTTGAAATTCATTTATTGTGGCATTGGGATGTATACCAAATGTGGATACACCGTCATCTTTGTAGGAGTCTTCCCAAAAAGGTATGTTCATTGTATGACCTCCGTTTGTAATGTAGTTCCTCCGTATCTGCTGAAAGAACAGCAGCATAATCTCTTTGTACGAAGGTTAACTTCGAGGAGGCGTATTTATCCTCTATGTATTGTGCTCGTGCTCATTTTGTTTAAGCCAGATATTGGCAGTTACATCGGGCTGGGACTCAAACCCCAGTTTTTTCGCAAGGATTTGCGAAACTTCCCGATAGGGCCAGGTACACCAATCCGGTATAATATCCCTTTTCAGCAATTCTGTAATCAATGCCGCCGCAGCGATTTTTCCATATCCCTTATTTTGTTCTGATTCCACGGTACTGATATCAATTTCCGCATGTTTTTTCCCGAGCATAAAGCCGGAACAGAAGCTTACGCATATTCCATTTTTATAAACTCTTGCTACGGGGTAAGGACATGCCGAATGGAAGTCCTGTTCATAAAGAATGCGGACGGTAACGTCTTCCGGTATCGTGATATTTTTTCCCTTATCCATAAAATGATTCGTGTTTAAGGTAAATATCTTTCTTACATCATATACCCCACTATGCCTGTTAAAGACAGAAGAAATTACATCCTGCCATTGTCCGGATGGGCAGAAGACAACCGCTTCCTCCTTATATTTTGTAAGGATATAATCTTCAAAAATAAGATGATTAAGAGTTTCGGGTGCATAGGGAGTGTCCGGATTCCCTGCAACATAATGAAAATCAAATGGGGTGAACAAGATGGCATAATCGGGGTTTTCATAATTATTCACGTATAATTCGCCGTCATATTGTCCTTCTAATGAAGAATATATGACTGGAAGATTATAGCGATAGGTATGAAATAAATCACTGTATCGTAAATAATCTTTCTTTTGAATCTTCTGCAATTGGATTCTCCTTATGAATGAAAAGGTAATTGTTAGTTTATCTGCTATATGTTTCCGGATTCTTTGCAGAAATCCTATGGTTTATATAGTCTGTCTGATATAATATTGTATTTATAAAATGCGGTCGGATTTAAAACTTATTAGTCTATCTTTCTCCTAAACCAAAGGATTCGCCTCCCCTCCCATTAACGGCACGTGGCTTTCCACGTATTCCTCCACCGTCATTTTCCGTATTTTAATAGTGACCGTGATCCCGCCGGAGTCATTCCTTTCTATATGAAGCCCGTAGTACGGGCCATAAAACAGCTTCAGGCGCTGGTTTAGGTTTTTTAACCCGAAATATTCCCTGCTGTGCCGGATAGGCTGTTCTATTTTATCATTCAAATCGGAGACTTCTTCCTCCGTCATTCCGTAGCCGTTATCTTTTACCCGGATTCTGATATTTTCCTCATCCAGGAAGGACCCTTCAAAATCAATTTCTTGCTGAATGCCAGCTACTTCAGAAAGGTGACAAATGTTTTATCACCTACAAAACTTCGGAAAATGGAAGCCAGGTTGGCGATCAATTCCGAGGTTTCGGTGTCTCCGTTGCTGTAGCATTTGTTGCGCAGCATTTCCAGGGTATTGTATAAAAAATGGGGATTGAAGGTGGCCTGCAGCTCCGCCATTTCGGCATCCTTTTGCTTTAATTCACATCACCTTCCACGTCCAGCCCTTCCAGTTTTCCCTGCTTATCCCTGAGCGCATAAATTATAATTTCACTATCGTCAAACGGGCCAAACGTATGGGCCAATTCTTTATCTTCAAAGTACCCTACGAGTTCGCCTTCATAATATAGACGGTCGCTGTCCCTGTCATAGGTTAAGCCATACGGCTGATAGATCTCGTATGCGGATTCGATGCTGTTTTTTACCTGTTCTTCTATATCCTTTGTGTAGCCGTCAACACTATTTGATATATTCTGTGTAATCTGCAGTTCGTATATGGAATCCTTCATCAAAGGGGTTCTGTCCGCAAAAGCCTGCTGGTCGAATGGCTCCACGCCGACGAGCTTACCCGATTCATTACGTACCGCATAAACATCGACGTTTCCATCCTTATGAGGCCATTCTTTATAGTTATCTTCGTTAACGATATCCTCAAAATAACGGACAAGTTCGTTGTTGTAATACAGCCTGTCATCTTTTTTATTATAGGTCAATCCATATTGCTGATACACCTCAAAAATAGCAGCAATTTCTTCTCTTTTCTGTCGGTTGGACGACGCATGCCCTGTAGAAAGCAGAAGACCGGCTGCTGCCAGGATCAATACCATTACTCCCATAATTACTGCTGTTGATTTTTTCATTCCGTCCCCCTGGATGATAGCTTTTTGTACCGGCTGATATGGCCTGTACGGTACCATAGATATTTATATTGACTTTACCTGTAATTACGATTATTGTCAAGATATTATCATATTCCCTAATTAAAAGAAGATAACTCAAACTTTGCAGACAGCCGGCGGAAGGCCGTTCGGTAACTTCGAAATTTGAGTAAAAAAATTCATGAGATGAAAACATATGGAAAGGAAGGATTATGGATCTTAAAACAGCTATTTTAAGCAGACGATCGGTGCGATCATTTCAGGAGGACATTCCAGTCCCGGACGATGTTATTCAGGAAATGCTGCAAATGGCGCAGGCCGCTCCCTCGGGGGGAAACGGACAGAATCATATATTTGGAATTGTAAGGGATAAAAGAGTGAAAACAGAGTTGGCGGAAGCGGCAGGCGGACAAATGTGGATAGCATCCGCCCCTGTTGTCATTGCCTGCTGTGCAAGGCTTCCTGTGAATTTCAGGGAGCTTGCGCCGGATGATTTCGGATTGGCTGTAGATCGTTTGCGATGGGGAGATTCTTTGCTGGATTATATCACGGATTACCCGGAATGGAAGGAAGCCGCTATGTTATTTGCAAACGCTGCCCCGCTGATACCTGCGGAGCATATGTTCCTCACAGCTGTTTCCCATGGTTTGTCAGCCTGCTTCGTAGGCTGGCTGGACATCAAGAAGGCGGGAAGTATTCTAGCGCTGCCTTCCGACATCGCCTGCCTGTTTTTACTGCCGGTCGGCTATCCGAAGGAAGAACCGGGCCTGAAAGAAACAAAGTCAATCGAAGAGATCTCCTTTTATGATATTTATGGAGGAGATAGCAACCGTTAAGACAATTCTGTGCATTTACTGCACAGACCGTAAGAATGCGAAGGGGAAACAGGCATACGGATACGAAGTATTTGGAAAAAACAGTATAAAACATTTCCTCCCTTTTCCCTGCATATCCTCCGTTGCTATAATGAACACAAGGTTAACCGAAACGAAAAAGGAGAAGAACAGAATGGAAAAAAAGAATGAATCAGTAACGGAATGGGTATTGAAGGCGGTAAAAGAAAAATACCGGGATGATATCGCTTTGGTGGTTTCCCACAGTACACTGCTTTTGGATCCGGATGAGGAGAGGCCGTCTATGAGTTATTTTATCCCCATAACGGACAGAGGCCGCCGGTTTGCCCGCACTTTTATTTATGATGGTGTGGGAATGGATATCTGGGGGATTGAATGGGAACGGATGGAACAATTTGCCGAGTTAAATGAATATAATATCACCTGCCTGGCGGATGCCGGGATCCTGTATGCCAGGACACCGGAGGACAGGGAACGGTTCGAAGCGTTACGGAGACGTCAGGCGGAGAATCTATCCAATCCGGTTATTATGCGTGCCAATGCCCTGCAGGCACTGGAACAGGCGAAGCAGATTTATCTGAATATGCTGTTTGCCGGCGGCAGCGATGTGAAGCTGGGAGCCGGTTATGTGCTGGACTATACCGCCAGGGCTGTAGCTTTTTCCAATTGCCGTTATTTTAAGAAGGCACAGGCAGAACAGCTGGAGGAGCTTTCCCAAATGGAACGGGTACCGGAGCAGTTTGCCCGGAGATATCTTGAAGTGATACAGGAAAAAGACGAAGCAAACCAGAAAAAGCAATGTTATGAATTGATTTGCCTTGTACAGACTTTTTTAGAAAGGCCGTCCACATGCATTCCGAAGGAAAAGAATTTTCAGGATCTGGCGGACTGGTACTGCGAACTTTCTTATACCTGGCTCAGAATCCGCTGTTACTGTAAAGCGGGGGACAGCACTAAAGCCTATATGTGGGGGATTATGCTTCAGGAGGAACTGAACCGCGTCTGTGAAGATTTCGGGCTCCCTAAAATGGAGCTTATGCGGGACTTTGACGCTTCCCGGCTGCAGCTATTTTCGGAGAACGCAAATCGTCTGGAGCAGGAGATGAGAAGAATCATTACCGAAGGCGGCGGCAGGATACGGGAATATCACAGCTATGAGGAATTTATAAATGAAATATAAAAATGCGCAGGATATTCTGCCGGATAAATTATTGCAGGAGCTGCAGCAGTACATTTCAGGCGGTGTTCTCTATGTCCCCAGTGCGGATACCAAAAAGCCCTGGGGAGAGGTTTCCGGTGCACGAACCTATTATAAACAGCGGAATGAAGAAATCCGTGCAAAATACAGAGAAGGGTGTTCGGCGGAAGAATTAGCGGTAAAATATGGGCTGTCTGTTGAGGCTATCCATAAAATAGTATAAAATTTGGCTTCCTGTTAAAACGGACGATTGTGAAACCCTTCCAACTGTTGTAAGATAGCATACAGAAATTGTAAATAGGGGGAGCCAATACTTATGATTTATTTATCACAATTTTCCTTTCCCCATGTGGAGGCAGAATATGATTTCCTGATGTCTCAGCAGAGAACCTGTTATGATACCTATTATCCTTTTCAAACCATTTCAAAACACCGGCTGGTTATGCTGGATTTTGAGCCGGTGACCATTCTATATGGAGGAAATGGATCAGGAAAAACAACCGTGCTGAATGTGATTGCGGAAAAGCTGAAGCTGGACAGAGATACCCGGTACAACCGGACGAATTTTTTTGAGGATTACACACGGATGTGTTCCTATGAGCTGGAACAAACAGTTACTGCTGAAAGCCGGATTATTACCAGTGATGATGTCTTTGATTTCATTCTGAACCTGCGTAACATCAATGACGGAATTGATAAGAAAAGGGAAGATCTTTTTGAAGATTATCTGGAGACGAAATATTCTGATTTTCGGATGAATTCCCTGGCAGATTACGAACAGCTGAAAAAAGTCAACATGGCCCGGAGCAAGACGCAGTCCCGCTATGTACGGAAACATTTGATGGGCAATGTGAGGGAGCATTCCAATGGGGAAAGTGCATTCCTCTATTTTTTAGAAAAAATAAAAGAAAATGGCCTTTATCTGCTGGATGAACCGGAAAACAGCCTGTCTCCTGAACGGCAGCAGGAACTGGTGCAGTTTCTCGGGGATTCGGCGCGGTTTTTCGGATGCCAGTTTCTGATTGCGACCCATTCCCCATTTCTGTTATCCATAAAAAATGCAAAAATATATGACCTGGATGAGGAACCGGTGGATGTAAAACGCTGGACCCAGTTGGGGAATGTCCGGGCATATTATGAATTCTTCAAAAAGCATGAGAACGAATTTAAGTAAGGCGGTTAACAGAGAAGGAAACGTAAAGAGATATCTGAGAGGATGTGCCTTTTCCCGGGAAAAGGCAGGAGAGGCAGGGAATATTATAGATGAAGGTTTTGCTGTTGTGCCCAAAAGCTTTTGAAACAATGGAATTCAGTGTATTTATTGATGTTTTCGGATGGGCAAGGGATGATTACCAGTGTGATATCCGTGTGGAAACCTGTGGATTCCGGAAGGTAGTTACCAGTACATTCGGGGTGCCTGTTACCATGGATATTCTGATTGATGAGGTATGCGCCAAAGATTATGATGCGTTGGCAATACCCGGCGGATTTGAGGAGTACGGATTCTATGAAGAGGCTTATCATGAAAAGACCAGCGCCTTGATTCAAAGCTTCCATTCCATGAGAAAGCCTATTGCTACGGTGTGTGTTGCGGCCTTTGCATTGGCAAAAAGCGGGGTATTGAAGGGCAGGAGGGCGACCACGTACCATCTGAAGGGCGGGTACAAGCAGAAAGAACTGGAACAATTCGGGGTGGATGTAGTAAATGAACCTGTGGTAAAAGACGGCAATCTTATTACTTCCTATTGTCCCCAGACAGCGCCTTTTGTTGCATTTGCATTATTGGAAATGCTCACTTCGGCGGAGAAAATGAATCTTGTGAAGGGAGCGATGGGATACTAGTAATATTCATCCATACATACGATCGCAAGACAGAGAGCGGATAACAAAATAGCCGTCTCCAAAGGGCAGGAAAGGAGGAAGATGACCAAGCATAATGCGTCGCCTTCCTCTTTTGTGTGCGCCTGGCGGCGCACGTCGCTAATGGATGAAAGTTCCTAATCCG
>NZ_QUES01000031.1:0-61684 GCF_003478085.1 Eisenbergiella sp. OF01-20
CGTCCGGGGCAGACCAATGAAATCAGCCTGTTTGCCGGACTGATAAAATGCGGTGAGTGTGGGAAGTCGCTGACGATACGCTACACAAACGCAAAACATCCCCAGCAGATTTACTCCTGCAAAACCTACAATGCCTTTGGAAAGAACCACTGCACCCAGCACCGGATTGATTATGACACCCTTTACAGCCATGTGCTGCGGAAAATCCGGGAATGTGCCAGAGCTGCCCTGATGGACGGGGAAGCGGTTGCCGACCGCCTGACCAATACCTGTGAAGCAGAGCAGCGGGAACAGCGGGAAGCAATGGAACGCTCCCTTACAAGGGACGAGGAACGGATTGAGGTTCTGGACAAAATGGTAATGCGGCTTTATGAGGATATGATTGCAGGGCGTATCAGTGAGCAGAATTTCAGCACCATGCTGGAAAAGACACAGACCGAGCAGACGGAGCTTAAAACAAAAGTGTCCGAGGGCAGAAAGCGGCTGTCCGATGAAGTCCAGCTTGCCAATGACGCAAAACAATGGGTGGAAGCCATTCAGGAATACGCCAACATCACAGAGTTGGACGCAGCTACCCTTAACCGCTTAATCAAAGAAATCGTCGTGCATGAGCGCATTGACGAAGATAAAACAAGACACATTTCTATCGAAATTCATTTTAATCTCAAACCCATCCCGGAGGTGGAACAGGTCACTGCCTGACCTGTCCCGCCGGGACGGTTCTCTTAACAACACCATATAAATTTTTTGTACGCCGCCGCCCGCCATCGAGCAGAGTTTTACACCTAATTGGGTATAAAACAGCTCATGGCGGGCGGCGGCATCATCCTGCTGGGCACCACCCTGATCCCTCTGCTGAGCGGCCTGTTCTAAGGTAACGGCCTATGGAGTTTCTCACCGACTGGCTCACGGACTGGCTCAAAGAGCTGTTGATTGGCGGGATCATGGGGAACCTGGAGGGGCTCTTTGATTACGTCAATACCCAAGTCGGAGAGATCGCGGTACAGGTGGGGACTACCCCGGCGGCGTGGAACGCCGGGGTATTTTCCCTCATCCGCCAGCTTTCCGAAACGGTGATTTTACCGATTGCCGGGCTGGTACTGACCTTTGTTGCCACCTATGAGCTCATCCAAATGCTTTTGGAAAAGAACAATATGCACGAGTTTGACGTGGCGAATATCTACAAATGGATGTTCAAAACGGCTTGTGCCATCTTCATTCTCTCGAATACTTTTGATATTGTGATGGCCGTCTTTGACGTGTCGCAGACGGTGATTGCCCAGGCCGGAGGGCTCATCCAGGGCTCCACGGACATCACGCCGGATATGATTACGGAGCTGGAAACCACCCTGGAGGGGATGGATTTAGGGCCGCTTCTCGGCCTGTGGCTCCAGTCCTCGATTATCGGCGTTACCATGTGGGCGCTGGGCATCGTCATTTTCGTTCTGGTCTATGGGAGGATGCTGGAAATATATTTGCTCACCAGTTTGGCCCCGATCCCTATGGCGACAATCTCTCACCGGGAGGTGGGACAGATGGGGCAGAACTATCTGCGCTCCCTCTTTGCCGTGGGCTTCCAGGGGATGCTCATTCTGGTGTGCGTTGCAATCTATGCGGTGCTGATCCAGGGAATTGCCACGGGCGGAGATCCCATCGGGGCGATCTGGGGCACCGTGGGCTATACGGTTTTGCTCTGCTTCATGCTGTTCAAAACCGGGACGATAGCGCGCAGCATCTTTAGCGCGCACTAAGGAGGTTTGATTTTATGGCGAATATGCAGACAGCGGCACAAGGGGCCCCCGTTATGGACGAGGCGGCGATGGCGGAAATGCGCCGCCTGATTTTTGAAGCGCCCATCCAGGAGCTGGCGGACGCCCAGGGCATTTCCATTGACGAGGCCGTACAGCTCCGGGTGGAAAAGAACCTGGAGGCCGCCGAGGTGCCTATTGAAGTTTCGGTGCGGCCTATTGAGCCCCAGGGCAAGCTGATCGGCTTTGCCAGCGTGAATATTGGCGGCATCGTGATTGACGATTTTAAGGTAGTCAACGGGAAAAACGGGATTTTCCTGGGAGAACCCAGCAAGCCCGATCCCACAACCCGGACAGGCTACCGCTCCACAGCGCGGGTGACAAACCGGGCCTTGCAGGAGCGGCTGAGCGCGGCGGCGGCAGACGGCTATAACGTGGCTGTGGAAAAGCTGATTGCCCGCGCCGAGGCCCTGCGCCCGAAGCCGATCCGGGAGCAGATGGCAAATGCGGCAAAGGAGGCCGCAAAGGAAAACGCCGCCCGGCCTGCCCCGGCAAAGGGCAAGGAGGCCAGGGATGACCGATAAGGGCACCTCTGGACAAAGTGTCCAGAAGTCCCCGGAACTCTCAGAGGGGCTGTTCCTCAAGGATGGCATCGAGGGCCTGCGCTCTCTGCCCCGCCATTCTGTGGATATGCTCTTAACCGATCCGCCCTACGGCACAACCCGGAACTTTTGGGATGTGCCCCTGCCGCTCCCGGAGCTGTGGGAGGCGGTGAAATGGGCGGTCAAGCCGGATGGCGCGATCCTGTTTTTCGCGCAGTGCCCCTATGACAAAGTGCTGGGGGCATCCAACCTGTCCATGCTCCGTTATGAGTGGGTATGGTACAAAAGCCGCTCTACGGGCTTTCTCAATGCCCGCCGCGCCCCGCTGAAAAAGACGGAGAACATCCTTGTATTCTATCAGAAGCTCCCTCTTTACAACCCGCAGTTTGAACAGGGCAAGCCCTACAAGCGGAGCTTGACAAACAACGGGGACAGCCCGAACTATGGAAAATTCGTCCGTACCACGGGCGGCTCGGAGGACGGCCTGCGCTTTCCGGGGAATGTGCTCACGTTCCCCACCGTCCAGCACACCGTCCACCCTACGCAAAAGCCGGTGGCCCTGTGTGAGTATTTCATCAAGACCTATACCCGGCCAGGCGAGCTGGTGGCGGACATCTGCGCGGGCTCCGGCACAACGGCGGTGGCCGCCCTCAACACGGGCCGCCGCTTCCTCTGTTTTGAAACCGTCCCGGCCTACTATGCCGCCGCCAGTGAACGCATCCGCGTGGCGGGCGCGGCGGTGGAGGCCGGGGAGAAAGGAGTGTAACTATCGGGAAATATTCTGTAATCTATGCCGATCCCCCCTGGCGGTATGCTCAAAAGGGCTTGCAGGGGGCGGCGGAAAAACACTACCCCACAATGGGGATTGACGAGTTATGCACGCTCCCGGTGGCGGATCTGGCGGCCCCGGACAGCGTGCTTTTTTTGTGGGCTACGTTCCCGCAGCTCCCGGAGGCCCTGCGGCTCATCAAGGCGTGGGGCTTCACTTACAAAAGCGTTGCTTTCGTCTGGCTGAAGAAAAACCGCAAGTCCGAGGGCTGGTTCTACGGCCTGGGCTTCTGGACGCGGGGCAACGCGGAAGTCTGCCTGCTGGCAACACGGGGACACCCGAAACGGCAGGCGGCAAACGTCCACCAGTTTATCATTTCCCCAATCCAGGAGCACAGCCGCAAGCCGGAGGAGGCCCGTGAAAAGATTGTAGCCCTCATGGGCGATGTGCCCAGGGTGGAACTGTTCGCAAGACAGTCCCCGCCCGGCTGGGACGTGTGGGGGAATGAGGTGGAAAGCACGATCCCGGACTTCTGGACAAAGTGTCCAGAGGTGGCCGGGCCGGAAAGGAGTGATTAAAAATTCCCTATGTAAATGTCCCCAACGACTTATCCAAAATCAAGACCAAACTTGCCTTTAACCTGACGAAACGCCAGCTTGTGTGCTTCGGGATCGCGGCGGCGGTGGGCATCCCGTCCTACCTGCTGGCCCGGAGCGCCATCGGCAACACCGGGGCCATGTTCCTGATGATGGGAGTGGCGCTCCCGGCGTTCCTGCTGGCGATGTACGAAAAAGACGGGCTCCCCTTTGAAAAGGTGGTGCGGAACGTCCTGCGGGCAAAGTTCCTGCGGCCTGGGGTGAGGCCCTACCAGACGGAAAATATCTATGCCCCGTTCACCCAGCGGGGCGCTGTGAGAAAGGAGGATGCGATTGCAGAACGCAAAAAGCCCAAAGCGCGGCCCCGGAAAGGCCGCTAAACGGAAAGCGGCGCTCTCCGCCCAGCAGACGATCCCCTATCTGGTGATGCACCCGGACGGGGTGTGCCAGCTCCCCGGCGGGCTCTACACGAAAACCGTGGAATATGAGGACATCAATTATTCCGTGGCATCTACCGAAGATCAGACGGCGATTTTCAGCGGATGGAGCTCGTTCCTCAATTACTTTGACAGCTCCCTGCCGTTCCAGCTCTCCTTTATCAACCGCCGCTCCCGTTCCCGGAGCAAGTACAAGGTGAACATTCCCCCGGCGCAGGATGACTATGACAGCATCCGGGCGGAGTTCACGGGAATGTTAAAAAGCCAGATCGCCAAAAGCAACAACGGCATCGAGCGGTCAAAATACATCACGTTCGGCCTGCCCGCCGAGGGGATCGCGGAGGCCCGCCCCCGCCTGGAACGGGTGGAGGCCGACGTGACAGGCAACCTCAAACGGCTGGGCGTTCCCTCTGTCCCGATGGACGGGCAGGCGCGGCTGGCCCTGCTCCACGGCCAGATGCACCCCGGCAACCGGGAGCCGTTCCGCTTCTCCTGGCAGGACATCCCCAAAACCGGGCTCGGCACAAAGGACTATATCGCGCCGGACAGCTTCGACTTCCGGCAGTCCCGGACGTTCCGTATCGGCCAATACTGGGGCGCGGCGTCCTACTTGCAGATTTTGGCGTCCGAGCTCTCTGACAAGCTCCTGGCGGAGATCCTGGAGCTGGATGCGGAAATGACGGTTACGCTCCATATTCAGACGGTGGATCAGCTCAAGGCCATTAAGACCATCAAGGGCAAGCTCTCCGACATCGGCAAAATGAAGGTGGAGGAACAGCGGAAAGCGGTGCGGGCCGGGTACGATCCCGACATCCTGCCCCCTGACCTGATTACGTTTAGCAAGGACGCGGCGGAGCTCCTGGCCGATCTGCAGTCCCGCAACGAGCGGATGTTCCTCTTGACGTTTACGGTGATCAATATCGCGCCCACCCGCCAGCGGCTGGAAAACGATGTGTTCACGGTGGGCGGCATCGCGCAGAAATACAACTGCGCTTTGAAGCGGCTGGACTGGCAACAGGAGCAGGGCTTTGTGTCCTCTCTGGCCCTGGGATATAACGAGGTGGAGATCCAGCGGGGCATGACTACCAGCTCCACGGCGATCTTTATCCCATTTATGACCAGGGAGCTGCGGATGGCCGGGCCGTCCCTCTACTACGGCATGAACGCCCTTTCCCACAACGTCATCATGGCTGACCGCAAAAAGCTGAAATCGGCCAACGGACTGTATCTCGGCTCCACGGGCTCCGGCAAGAGCTTCGCCGCAAAGCGTGAGATCATCAACGTGTTTCTCGCTATCCCAAAAGACCGCATTATCATTGTCGATCCGATGGGGGAATATGCCCCGCTGGTGCGTAGGCTGGGCGGCCAGGTGGTGGAAATCGCGCCCGGCTCCCCCAGCCATATCAACCCTATGGACATCCAGCTTGATCTGGACGATGACGAAAGTCCGCTTTCCATGAAAGCGGATTTTTTGTTGTCCCTGTGCGAGTTGGTAGTGGGCGGCAAGGACGGTTTGCAACCTATCGAAAAGACGGTGATTGACCGCTGTGTACGGCTCATTTACCGGGACATGGCCCTGGGCCTGGGGGACGGCAAGCCGCCCTTGCTCCAGGACTTGTACGAGGAGCTTCTCAAACAGCCGGAGCCGGAGGCCCGCCGGGTGGCAACCGCCCTGGAGCTCTACTGTACGGGCTCCCTTAACCTGTTCAACCACCAGACCAACGTAAAACTGACGGCGCATATTGTCTGCATCGTCCTCAAAGGGCTGGGAGAAAACCTCCGCAAGATCGCCATGCACGTTACCAACGACTTTGTAACATCGGCGGTCAATGTGAATTTCCACAACGGCGTTTCTACCTGGTGCTACTTTGACGAGTTCCACATCCTGCTCCGGGACGCGCTCACCGCCAGCTACTTTGTGGCCGTGTGGAAGATGCTCCGCAAAAAGGGCTGTGTCCCCTCAGCTTTAACGCAGAACGTCAAAGACCTTTTGGCCAGCCGGGAGATCGAGGCCATTCTGGACAACACCGATTTTATGATCCTGTTGTCCCAGGCCCAAAGTGACCGGGCGATTTTGGCGAAACAGCTCGGCATTTCCGAGCATCAGCTCTCCTACATCACCCACTCCAATTCCGGCGAGGGCCTGCTGTTCTATGGCGATGTGACCATCCCCTTTGTGGATCGGTTCCCCAAAGGCGAGATCTATAACCTGCTCACTACCCGCCCGGAGGATTTGAAGAATGAAGCGAAAACCGAATAAACCCCAACAGGAGCCCAGGGAGCGCCCCGGCTCCTGGGAGGAGCCCGCCGATCCCGGCGGCGCTTCTTCCGGGGACGCTGGGGGCGGCTCCCCAGGCGGTGCCGGGACGGAGGACACTTCTGGACAAAGTGTCCACAAGTCAAAGTTCCGGCAGAAAAGCAAGCAGGAGCAGGCCGCCGCGTCTAAGCTCCGTATGGAAAAGCGCGGGGAAAAGCTGGAGGCGGCCAGGGGCAAGCTGGCAAAACAGAAGCCCCCGAAAAAGCCGGGCCCCGTCCGGCGGGTGGGCCGCGCCGCTGGCGGCACCGTTCACGGCTTTGTGCATGGAAAGATTTACGAAAACGAGCAGGAAAACGTGGGCATCGAGGGGGCCCACCGCTCCGAGCTGGTGGGCGAGGCCGCCCTGCGGCATGGCTCCCGGTTTGTGAAGCGGAAAGGCCGGGAACACCCGGCAAAGGCCGTTCAGCGGGCCGAGTCCAAATATGTCAAGGCCACGGCGGACTATCACTTCCGCATGGCCGCCCAGGAGCACCCGGAAATGTCCGGCAACCCGGTTTCCCGGATGTGGCGCAGGCACCGCTTGAAAAAGCAGTACCAGAAGCGGGCGCGGGAGGCGGTCAAGACCGGGGCGGCAGGCGCGGCGAAAAAGACAGCCGCCGCCACAGAAAAGGCCGGGGCAAAGGCGGTAGGCTTTGTGAAGCGGCATCCCGTGGGGGTGGTGCTGGCCCTGGCCTGTGTGCTCCTGCTCTTTATGATGCAGTCCTGTTCGTCCTCCCTGGTGACGCTTGGCAACGCTGGGGCGGGCGCGGTGGGCGCGACTACCTACCCATCCCAGGACGAGGAAATGCTGGCGGCGGAGGCGGCCTACTGTGGCATGGAGGCGGAGCTCCAGGACTACCTGGACAGCTACGAAAGCACCCACGACTATGACGAGTACCACTTCGACTTGGACAGCATTGAGCACGATCCCTATGTGCTGATCTCTATCCTGTCTGTGCTCCATGAGGGGGCATGGACGCTGGATCAGGTGCAGGGGACGCTGGAAACCCTCTTTGACCGCCAGTACATTCTCACCGAGGATGTGGTGGTTGAGGTGCGCTATCGGACGGAAAGCCGGACGGACAGCGAGGGCAACTCCTACACGGTAGAGGTGCCCTACAATTACTATATCTGTTATGTCACGCTGGAAAACCGCAACCTGTCCCATCTGCCCCTGGAACTGATGAACGAGGAGCAGATGTCCCGGTATTCCCTCTATATGTCTACCCTGGGGAACCGGCCTGACCTGTTCCCGGAGTCGGCCTATGTGGGGAAATACGTTACCAACCCGCCCGCCGGATATGATGTGCCGGGGGAATATCTGGACGATGAAACCTTTGCGGCCATGCTCACCGAGGCGGAGAAATACCTGGGCTATCCCTATGTGTGGGGCGGGAGCTCTCCGGCCACGTCCTTTGACTGCTCCGGCTTCGTGTCCTGGGTGATCAATCACTCCGGCTGGAATGTGGGCCGCCTGGGAGCCCAGGGGCTCTATAACATCTGTACCCCTACCAGCAATCCAAAGCCCGGCGATCTGGTGTTCTTTGTCGGCACCTATGACACGGCGGGCGTGTCCCACTGTGGCATCTATGTGGGGGACGGGATGATGATCCACTGTGGAGATGTGCGCCCAGCAGGGCGGAAGTAGAAGTAGAGAAAGGAGAGATGAAACAAGGCACTACCTCGGAAGATAACCCGAGAACTCACCTGTCTTACCGATGAGCCGAAAGGTGTAACGGGAACAGAGCACGACAGGAAAGCGGTAAATCATCTAAAGGTAATCGGATGCGACTGAACCGCAAGAGTAAGTGAATATAAGGATGAAACTGGATTTGTTGAATGCGAGTTTCGAGCCTCTGTTCAGTGTAGGCATAGGAAATTTACCTGAAACCTATGGTGCAGACGGTGAAAGGGAGGGTTGCCCCCTGACACGTTATCGAATGCCGGATAGGGTCTCCATTCGGCAGGTTATCAAAACGATGCACGGCAAGCCGGAGAACCGGTCTTAAAGAAACGAAAGCACATCCGAGAATTCACACAGCCTACTACTTCCGCAAACTGGGGATTGCCTAAATCAGAATGCCCGTTTGGGCTATGTGTAATCCGTCAAAAAACGGGATAAACCTCAAGGCTTTGCCAAGAGGAATGACACTGAAAATCTGACATGGCAACGGAGTCCTCGTAGTAGTCCGAGAACGGGAAAGCCGTTCACATGGCGAAGGAGGACAGTTTGAGCGAATTAAAATCGACATTGATTAGGGAGGAAAGCCTCAATGAAACCAACAATTGAGATTTTAACCAAGTTACAGGAGAACTCAGTTAAAAATCATGACGAAGTATTCACGAAGCTGTTTCGATATACGCTTCGCCCTGACATCTACTATGTTGCGTATCAGAACCTTTACGCCAATAACGGCGCGGCAACTAAGGGAGTCAACGAAGACACAGCGGACGGCTTCAATGAAGACTATGTAACCCGAATCATAGAATCTTTGAAGAACGGCACCTATACACCGAACCCGGTCAGGCGAACTTACATCAAGAAAGCCAACGGAAAGATGCGTCCATTAGGATTACCCACCTTTTCGGATAAGCTGATTCAGGATGTTATCCGCATGATTTTGCAAGCGGTGTATGAGCCAATCTTCTCGGATTTCTCACACGGTTTTCGCCCCGGACGGAGCTGTCATACAGCACTGTCACAGCTGAAGCACGAGTTTGTCGGTGCCAAGTGGTTTGTCGAGGGCGATATCAAGGGCTGCTTTGACAACATTGACCATACGGTGTTGTTGGAGATTATCGGCAGAAAAATCAAGGATGTACGCTTCCTGAATCTGATTCGTGTCTTTCTCAAGGCCGGATATATGGAGGACTGGAAGTATTACGGAACCTATAGCGGTTGTCCGCAGGGCGGTATCATTTCGCCTATCCTTGCCAATATCTATCTGAATGAGTTGGACAAGTTTGTGGAAACGCTTAAGGAATCCTTTGACGTAAAAACACCGTACACGCTTACCCCGGAATACAAGGCTCTTCAACAAAAGAGAGCCAATACCCGGGCAAAAATCAATCGCCGTCAGGCGGGCGAGGAGCGGAATCAGCTGATTGCACAGTATGAGGAGTTGGGGAAGGAATTACGTAAAACCCCGGCAAAACTCTGCAATGACAAAAAGCTAAAGTATGTGCGGTATGCTGATGATTTTCTGATTGCAGTAAACGGCAGCAAAGAGGATTGTGAGTGGATAAAAGCACAACTAACGGAGTTTATCCGAGGAACGCTGAGAATGGAACTCAGCCAGGAAAAGACGCTTATCACCCACAGCAATGAATCTGCACGCTTTCTTGGATATGATGTGCGTGTACGCCGTGACCAAACGGTTAAACCGTGGAAGAACTGCAAGCAAAGAACCTTGAACAATACCGTTGAACTGCTGATTCCATTAAAGGACAAGATTGAGAAGTATCTTTTCTCACATGGCGTTGTTCGTCAAAGGGAAGACAATGGAAAACTTGAACCTGTGGCAAGAGTGGCTCTGACCAGAAATACGGACTTGGAGATTGTAACAACGTATGATGCGGAGTTCCGCGGATTATGCAATTACTACTTCCTTGCGAGTAATTACCGCAGTTTGAACTACTTCAGCTACCTGATGGAATACAGTTGCTTGAAAACCTTAGCGTGGAAACACAGATGCAAGCTGTCGAAAATATATAACAAGTATCGCACCGGTGCCAAGCGTTGGGGTATCCCCTACGAGACGAAGAAAGGTAAGAAGATTCGCTACCTGACAAAATTCAATGAGATTGACGGGAAGAAATGCGAAGATGTTGAGCCCAAAATCGTAAAAATAATCGCTACAAGCAAAACAACAATCGACAGCAGGCTGAAAGCCTGCCGCTGTGAGCTGTGCGGTCACGAGGGGAACGATAGGAAATATGAAGTACACCATGTAAACAAGGTGAAGAACCTAAGGGGAAAAGAGCCTTGGGAAGTGGTGATGATAGCAAAGAAAAGGAAGACTCTGGTGGTTTGTCATGATTGCCATCAGATGATTCATCATGGATTTTGAGTTTGATTGTAATGGAGCAATACAACGGCGAGCCGGGTGCATTGAGAGGTGCATGCCCGGTTCTGAGAGAGGACTGCGCAAACCTGCCGCCGAAAGGCGGTAAGGCGGCGCTTTCCTACTCTACCCCATCCAATACGCAAACTTAAATACAAGCTACTGGCAATCTCATTTTTACGCCTACGGGCGTTTACCCTGACAAGGAGGTATCTATGGCGGTAAGCAAAAGCCAGAAAATCCAGGCCGAGATTGATAAGGTCAAGGCCAAAATCAGCGAACAGCAGGCCCGGCTCAAAGAGCTGGAAAAGAACAAGCAGGAGGCCGAAAACAGCGAGATCGTGGACATCGTGCGGGGCATGAGCATTTCCCTGGAGGAGCTCCCCCTGGTGCTCCAGCGGCTCCGTGACGGCACTTCTGGACAAAGTGTCCAGAAGTCCGGGGACGGCGGAAAGGAGGAAAACGAATAATGAAACGCTTTCGGGTGATGGCGGCGGCGCTTTGTGCCGCCGTTCTTTTATGCGGATTTAGCATCCCGGCCTATGCCTATGCGGACGGCGGCGAGGGCGCGGACTATGGCGATCCCACCATGACCGAGGAAACCCCGGCCCCGGAGCCGGAACCCACCATCGAACCGGGCGAGGGCTTTTCCGAAGAGGGCAACCTTGTGACCCGCGATCTGCTCTATGACGAGCACACCAACAAGCAATTTATCACGGTGCAGACGGCGGGCGGGAACACCTTTTACATTGTCATTGACTACGACAAGCCCGTGGACGAGGAGGGCGAGCAGTATGAAACCTACTTCTTCAGCGTGGTAGACGAGGCCGATCTGCTGGCCGCAGCCGAGGCCGCCGGGGTGGAGCAGGCGGTCTGCTCCTGCTCTGAAAAATGCGCGGCGGGTGCCGTGAATACGGAGTGCGCGGTCTGCTCAGTCAATATGGAAAAATGCGTGGGCGTGGAGCCGGAGCCCGTGGAAACCGAGGAGCCCGCCCCGGAGGAGGCCGGGCCGGAAACGGGCGGCAATACGGGGATGCTCCTGGCGGTGCTGGCCGTGGCCTTAGTGGGCGGCGGCGCGGCGTTCTATTTCAAGGTTCTGCGCCCCAAACAGCAGAAAGCCGCCGAGCCCCAGGAGGACTATGGCGACGAGCTCCCGGACTATGACGGGCCGGACGGCTACGGGGACGAGGACGATGACGGCCCGCCCTGGGACGAGGAGGACGATAACGGAGAGGAGGCGGACAAATGAAGTTTACCGACAGCCCCTTTGAAAAAATGATGAAGCAGAAGCCCCGCCCCCAGGCACCGTCTATCCCCAAAGCGCCCAGGGGCTCCCGGTGCTCCGGGTGCCCCTACTGGCGGGGCATCGGCTGTGTGTCCTGCTACCGGGAGCTTTTGAAAGCCCCGGCTGGCGGGAGGTGACGGCTTGGCCCGTGAACTGACACGCGAGGAAAAGAAGAAAATCCGCACCCTGGTAACAAAGTGGTGCGCCAACTACGACAAGGAATACGGGTGTCTGCCTCTGGAGTGCGAGTGCTATATGTTCGGGAAGTGTTGGACAGGCGCATACTGCCGCTATTTCCAGGAGGCCGTCCTGCCCCTTGATCCGGCGCTGGAGGCGGCCCTCTTGACCGAGGGGCCCAGGCCGGAGTTTAAGCCCTGTCCCATCTGCGGCGGGTCTGTCCCCGCTGATGGACGCATGGCCTACTGTTCCGAGTCCTGCGCCCGGATCGCCCTGCGGCGGCAAAAGCGGGACTATATGCGAAAAAAACGGAGGTGATGTGTGGAAAATTAGGCCCCGGAAACCCCACTTGTATCAAGGCTTTCCGGGGCCCTTTCGGGGGTGGGCTGTATCTTTCTATGGCTTACCTCTGTTTTGCTCAAATGCTTTCCACATCTATCCCCGCCGCTTCTGGACACTTTGTCCAGAGGTGCGGGGCATTTAAGGAGGTGTTATTCTGGAGGAAAATCAAGGCTATGTGATCCGCCGCACAATCCTGTTTGACAATCAATGCGGCTTTGCCCTGGGGGAAAACAGCAGGGCCCCTAATCCCTTTGTGACGTGGCGGTTCAATGAGCAGGACGGCCACCGGGATTACTTTTGGGGCCACTACATGAATGAGCCGGATATGGCGGAACGGGACTTACTCAACCGGGCCGAGGACTACCAGCGGCGTTACCATGTGCAGGAAGTGGAGCAGGCCCCGGACAAGGAAACCTATCTGTACTACTCCACCCAGCGGCCTATCGACATCGGCACCTACCCGAACAGCTACTTTAACCGCCCTGTCCACATGGATTTATACTTTACCCGCCAGCAAGTGACGGGTGAGGCGTTCCAGGCGTGGGGAGCCATCACCTATGCCCATCCCCTGACGGAACGGGAAATGCAGGACTATGAGCTCCGGCCCTCCCGCAATAACCTGGATATTCGGCGGCAGATGGATGCCCAGGCCCAGGTGGTGGGAAAATGGGAGGACGCTCACCGCATCCCGGATCAAGAGCGGCTGACCTGGTTTTACCCGGACTTCGGCAGTTATGTGGTGAAAGAATACATCACCCCGGAGCAACTGGCCGTCCGCGTCCGCAGCATTGAACGCCAGGAGGCGGCGCGGGCCCATAAGGAGGCCAAACGCCAGCCCCCGATTGCGGAGCAACTGAAAGCGGCCCAGCGGGAGGCCCAGGAGCACCGGGCCCCGGACGGCCCCAAAAAGAAAGCCCCTGACCGGGGCGACAGATAGGAGGACTGTTATGGAAAAGAAGCGTGAACAGGATTTTGCCAACCAGGAGGCCCTGCGGATCTCCGGGGTATTCAATACGCCGATCCCCGCCCAGCCACTGGAACGGGAAAAGGCGCTGGACAAGGTAAAGGAGCCGCCCCGCGTTTGCCGGAGCCTGGAACGGGAGGAGCGGTGACAAAGAAACGCCGCCGCCCCATCCATCTCCATGTGATGGTGTCCGAGGAGGAGCTGGCGTTGATCCGGGAGCGCATGGCCGAGGCGGGCATCCGCAATATGGGGGCCTATATGCGGAAAATGGCCCTCAATGGCTATGTGCTCCATGTTGACCTGTCACCCGTCCAGGAGCTGGTGTCGCTCCAGCGGCGGTGCTCCAACAATCTAAACCAGGTGGCGATCCAGGCCAACACCTACGGCGGCATTTACCCGGAGGAGATCACGGCCCTCCAGCGGGACTATGAAAAGCTGTGGCGGCCCCTTTCCGATCTGCTGGAAAAGCTCTCCGCCATCGTGCGGCTTTGACCTGCCGGGGAGCGGTTTTGCCGTTCCCCGGCTATCTCGACTTCTGGACATTTTATCCAGAGGTGGGGATAGCCGAGGCATCCTTGTTGGCCCCCTCCCGCAGAGTTATAATATACATATAGAAGCGAACAACGAACTTTTGTAGGAGGTATGAACCATGCGGACAATCTTAAAAATCATCGCGGCTCCCTTTGTCCTGGCCCTGATCCTCATTGTGGCGGTGCTTACGTTCCTGTCCTGCGTGGCGGGGGCGGTGTGCATTGTGGCTTGTGTGGGCCTGTCCCTGCTGGCGATCCTCTGCCTGCTGGCCGGGCAGACAGTAGGCTGTATCGCCATGTTTGTGCTGGCGTTCCTGGTTTCCCCCTTTGGGCTCCCGGCCCTGGGCGGCTGGCTGGTGGAGCGTCTGCATGGGATAAAGTATGCGGCGATGGACTTTATGTCGAGCTGATACTTATGGACACTTTGTCCAGAAGTGCCGGGCGGCGGGTGGAGTAGACCGCCGCCCGCTTTTTCTGCTGGGAAAGGAGGTGCGGCTATCGCTACAACTTACATCCGGCCCTACAAGGTAGCGGCGGGAAAAACTGCTATTCAGACAATGGAGGATCGGTTTGCCTACGGGCTCAATCCGAAAAAGCTGGGGGCCGTGTCTGCCTACCTCTGCGATCCGGCGTCGGCCCCCGCTGAGTTTCTTCTGACGAAAAGCCAGTACCAGGCGGAAACGGGCCGGGCCGTGGAGCGCGGGGCCCTGTTCTTTCAGATCCGGCAGGCGTTTCCTCCCGGTGAGGTCACGCCGGAGGAGGCAAACAAAATCGGCTATGAAACGGCCATGCGCTGGACAAAGGGCAAGTACCAGTTTTTCGTTTGTACCCACATCGACAAGGGCCACATTCACAATCACATTTATTACAACTCCACGGCCCAGGACTGCTCCCGGAAGTTTCATAATTTCATTGGCTCCAGCTTTGCGGTGCGGCGGCTCTCTGACCGGGTGTGCATCGAGCATGAGCTGTCCGTCATTCAAAATCCAAAACAGCACAGCAAAGGCCGCTTTCTTCACTATGGCCAGTGGATCGGGGAAAAACCGCCCTCTGCACAACAGCGGGTGCGGCTGGCCATCGTGGAGGCCCTGGGGCAACGGCCCGCTGACTTCCCGGCGTTCCTGCGGCTTATGGAGGAGTCCGGCTTTCAAGTAAAGCATGGGCGGGGCGGCGCGATCTCGTTCCTGGCCCCTGGGCAGGATAAGTACACCCGTCTGCGGGCATCCACCCTGGGCCCCGGTTTCGATCCCGATGACATCCGGGCGGTAATTGCCGGGGAGCGGCCCATCCCGGAGTTCCCGAAGGATGGCCCGGCCCCGGCCCGGCGCGTCAATCTGATTATCGACATTCAAGAGCGCATGGCCCAGGGCAAAGGCCCCGCCTATGAGCGGTGGGCCAAAGTTTACAACCTCAAACAGATGGCCGCCGCGCTCCAGTACCTCCGGGAACACGATCTGATGGATTATGACGCGCTGGCCGCCAGCACCGAGGCGGCGGTGGATCGCGCCCACAAGCTGGCTGGGGAGCTGCGGGACACGGAGGCGGCTCTCTCCAAAACTTCTGAGCTCATGGGCGCGGTGGTACAGTATGCAAAGACGCGCCCTGTGTTCGACGGCTACAAGGCGGCCCGGTATTCTAAAAAGTACCTGGCCCAGCATGAGGCGGAGCTGGCAGACTACCGGGCGGCCAAAGCTACTATGAACGATCTTTTGGGCGGGGCGAAGCTCCCGAAAATGGACGCGCTGAAAAAGGAGCGCCGGGAGCTCTCCGAAAAGAGAAAGGCCCTTTATGTGGAATATCGCAAGGCCCAGGCGGAAATGCGGCAGGCCGTGGCGGTCAAGGCGAACATTGACCATCTGCTCGGCCATACGGATGGGCGTGAAAATAAGGCCCAGGAGCGATAGCTCCGGGCCGCAGACAACCAGGGACTTCTGGACAAAGTGTCCAGAAGTCCGGCGGGTTTGGGGAGCTCCCCAACAAGCATTTTCACGAGCCTGCGGCCTGTGAAAATTTCGGAGTGTGGCCACACCCGAATTGCTTGCCGTTTTGTGCAAGCCCCGAAAATGGCGCGAAAAAACGGAGGTACACACTTTTCTTACGCATCCTCCGTTTCTTTAGCCGCTTTCATCGCTTGGATCGTGGCTTCTACAATTTTTAGTTCTTTTTCGTCCAGGGCGTTGAGCATGGCGTCAATCCGCTTTCTGCACTCGCTCCCTTTATTCTTGGACGGATAGAAGTATTGATCTACCGATATATCGAACATTGTGACCATCTGATAAAAGGTGTTGAGGCTGGGGTGCTGGCCGTCATTCTCGTTATACATGATGGTGCGCGGAGCCCGGTCAACAATATAGGCCAGTTGCTCCTGCGTCATCCCGCTGGCCTCCCTTGCCCGCTTGATGGCGAGCCCTATATCGTGAAAATCAAATCGTCGGTTATCTCTCTCAATCTTCATAATATCACCTAATGTAATTTTACATTTCAGGTGTTATTATTTGAACGAGTATGTATTTCATACTACTGACTGTTTAATTTCATGTTCGGATTTATTAAAGATAGGCCGGTCATAAATTAGCGCCTAACGCTTGACTTTTGCTATCATTGATAGTAATATTGATGATAGCAAAGTGGAGGTATTAAGAAATGTCAACGATAGATTTAGTGATTCTTGGAATTGTATCCGAAAAACCGCAAAGCGCATACGACATACAGAAAGATATTGAATATCATCATCTTTCAAGGTGGACGAAAATAAGTGTCCCCTCAATTTATAGAAAAGTCTTGCAGTTAAGCGAAAAGGGCTATCTTCAAAGCAACATTGTTAAAGGAGATAGATTTGCTGATAAGGCAGTGTATTCTCTCACTGACGAGGGAAGGAAATACTTTAATAGTTTGATGCAATATTATGCCACCCAGACAGTTCCTTTGCTCTTTGACTTTAATGTCGTTATCGCTAATCTAAATAAACTTGATAAAAGTGTTGCTCTCGATTTGATTTCTAAGCTAAAAGAAAGCATCATAGCTTCTGTTCACACTAACGAGGAATATTTGACTGAATACTCAAATATTCCTCTTGTCGGGAAAACTATTATTGAACAGCAGGGACTTCTTTATAAAACGCTTTTGGAATGGCTTAATACATTTCGAGAACAGTTTGAAAAGGACTGATACCATGAAATGTAGCCTAACTATTCTATTTGAAGATCCTTTTTGGATTGGCTTATATGAACGATTTGATGAGGACAAATATGAGGTTTGTAAAATAACCTTTGGTGCTGAGCCGAAAGACTATGAAATATATGAGTTTTTGTTAAAAAATTGGGGGAAGTTGCAATTTAGTCCCCCCATAAAAACCGAGCTTGCCGAAGAACGAAAAATAAATCCTAAACGAATGCAACGTGAAATTAACAATCATTTACAAAATAGAGGGATTGGGACTAAAGCACAACAGGCATTAAAACTTCAACACGAGCAAAATAAACTTGTGCGAAAAACAAAAAGTCGAGAACAGCGTGAAGCTGAACAAGAGCGTCAATATGCCTTACGGCAAGAAAAGAAAAAGGCTAAACACAGGGGGCGATAAAATGACGGATGAACAGTGGATATATTGCCCTATGTGTGGCAATAAAACGAGGATCAAAGTTAGATACGATACTGAATTAAAAAATTTCCCTTTATTCTGTCCAAAATGCAAACAAGAAAATCTAATTAACGCAAAAGATTTTCAAATAATTGTTATCAAAGAGCCAGACGCAAAGACGCAGAGCCGATAACCATTTTAGTGATGTGGTTTATTGGTTCTGCTTTTTTATATTATAGCCTTTACCCGCCCAACGGCATATAAAAAAACCGTTGTTTCGGCGGCTGGATCATCACGCGCCAAAGCAAAATACAGTAGCCTTACGGCGGTTTTGAAATAACAAATTTCAAGCCGCCGTTTTCTTTTTGAAAAATTAGAATACGGGGGGTGTATTAAAGTCGCCCTTTTTTAAGGATACGGCGGTGTCCGGGAGGTATCGCCGTGTCTTTTTCCCTTTTCCATCCCCCTAACCTGTCAAAAAAAGCTCGTCCCCCGAACAGGATCAGTCTGGCGGTGGATATGCAGTTTGGCAGTACATAAATAAATTTGTCATTTCGTGCGCTTGCGTGGCCTTGTGTCGCGCAGGCGCATTTTGTTTGTCCGACTTCTGGACACTTTGTCCAGAGGTGCGGGGCGGTTCTCCAGGTTGCCGCTCTCCACCAGCCCCCGTTTCGGTCACTCGTTCACCCAACACCGAAACGGAGGGTTATAATGACTACCATCAATCTGAAAGATTTTTATTATTGGTACATACAAGATCAGTTTATTGAGGTTTCCGAGGAAGTGGCCGAGGCGCTCCGGGCCAGCGTCCGCTATGAAGCGGCTTACCAGCGGCGGCTCACCCGGCACAAGGCGCAATATTCCCTGGACTGTGAGGACGGGATCGAATACTCCGCCTGCCTGCACGAGCCCACTCCCCAGGAAGTCCTGGAGCTCAAGGAGCGGTTTATCCGTCTTTGGAACGCCCTCAACTCCCTGCCGGAGATCCAGGGCCGCCGGATCGATGCTCACATCATTCTTGGCAAAAGCATCAAAGAGATTGCCGAGGCCGAGGGTGTGCATGAGGAGTCCGTCCGCCAGTCTATCAAGCGGGGCTTGGAACGCATGAAAAAAACTTTTTGATTTTTGCTGTTCCCTCACTTGGAATTGATGCAAAAATGTCTTTCTTAACAGAGTTGATTTATCAATAGTTTTGCAAGCGGAGGCTGCTACTTGCAGCCTCTGTTTGTTTTACACTTCCGTCATAGCTTCCACCTTGTATTCTTCGAGCTAATGAAATATAATAAGAAATGTTGTCGGGGGTGCGAATATGGACTACATGACACTAAGAGAGGCAAGTGAAAAATGGGGCGTTTCGTCCCGTCAAGTCAACTATTACTGCGTTGAGGGCCGTATTCCTGGCGCTGTGAAAATGGCCGGTGTTTGGCTTATGCCGAAAGGGGCCGAAAAACCAGTTGATAAAAGAAGAAAGAGTGGTGATGATTATGAGCAAAAATGGTGAAACAATCCTGATTGTTGATGACGAAAAGGAAATTGCCGACCTATTAGAAGTCTACTTAAAAAACGAAAACTATCAAGTCAGGAAATTCTATCGCCCCAAAGAAGCTCTTGCGTGTGTTGAACATGAGCCAATCAGCCTGGCAATTTTAGATATAATGATGCCGGAAATGGATGGCTTTGTATTGTGTAATAAAATCCGTCAAAAATATTTGTTTCCCATCATTATGCTGACTGCAAAAGGCGAAGATATAGATAAGATTCAGGGACTAACTTTAGGGGCAGATGATTATATTACCAAACCTTTCAATCCGTTGGAGGTAGTTGCCAGGGTAAAAACGCAACTTCGCCGGTATAAGCAGTATAATACCAATCAGGCCATTCAAGAGGTTCCAGAAGAATATGATAGCAAGGGCCTTTATATTTGCCCTGATAGTCATAAATGTACTTTGAATGGGGAGGCATTATCTCTGACGCCATTTGAGTTTAACATCCTATGGTATCTCTGTAAAAATCATGGACGTGTTGTTTCGGCAGAAGAATTGTTTGAAAATATTTGGGGCGAGAAATTCTTTGAAAGCAACAACAACACCGTCATGGCCCATATTGCCCGGCTGCGGGAAAAAATGCACGAGCCGCCGCGCAAGCCAAAGTATATCAAGACTGTTTGGGGGGTGGGTTACACCATTGACTAAGGCAAAAGACACCGAAAGCCGGGAGATGCACAAGAGGCTTGCATTGAAAATCACCGTCCAATTTCTTGCCCTGGTTCTCATTTTTGAGGTAGCCCTCATTCTGCTCGGCCTGCTTTTCCTGGTAATCATGGGAGTGACGAATCTGGATCGGACGGTTTGGTTTGAGGCCCTGAAACCTTTTCTGATCCCTCTTCTAATCGTTTTGTCGGTCGCCGGATGTGGGTATATCTCCTATCGCTTTATGCTGCGGCCACTGGAGCATCTGGACGAGGTGGCTGAGGCAGCTAAACAACTTGCTCACCCCACTGATGCGCCGATCATGCTCTCCCATGACCTCAAAAGCATAGAGGATGACCTGAATCTTGTGCGAGAGCAAACGCTGAACAGCATCAAAGATGCTCGTGAGGCGGATATCCGAAAAGATGATTTGCTGGTGTATTTGGCACATGATTTGAAAACACCGCTTACAAGCGTTCTCGGATACCTAAAACTTATGGAGGATGAACCGGAAATTGATCCCGCTCTCATAAAAAAATACAGCGGAATTGCGGGACGGAAAGCCGAGCGCCTGGAGTCACTGATCAACGAGTTCTTTGAAATCACTCGTTTCAGCACCCACAAATTATCTCTGGAACCGGCAAAAACAAATCTCAGCAGGATGCTGATGCAGATTACCTATGAGTTTCATCCGATCCTGACAGAAAAGAATCTGGAATGGGACTTACAGATCCCGGAAAATATTGAGATTGTCTGTGACCGGGATAAACTGGAGCGGGCGATTGATAACCTGATCCGCAATGCCATCAATTACAGTTATGCAGGTACGACGATTTTCTTTTCTCTGACGCAGTTGGGCGAGCAAGTCAGGATCTGTGTGCAGAACAAAGGACAGACGATCCCGCCGGAGAAGCTGGAGCGGATTTTTGAGCAGTTTTACCGCCTGGACGCCGCCCGTTCTTCCGACACCGGCGGCGCAGGACTTGGTCTGGCGATTGCCAAAGAGATCATCGAACTGCATCATGGGACTATCTCCGCGCACAGTGAAAGCGAGACAATTCAGTTCCTTGTCCAACTTCCCCTGGACTGTCAGAAAAATGTAAGAAGTTCATCAGAAAGAAATCATTGATTGCGAAGATAGAGCGAAAACATCATTTCCCCCGTTCTGATATACTTTTTGTATCAGGACGGGGGAGTTTTTTATTCCCTGAGAATAGGGAGGATGCACTATGAGAAAATTGATGATTTTCTGTTTCACCATTTTATTTGCCGTATTATCGGCGCTGTCCTGTCTGAATTTTGCCTTTTCATCGCTTGACCAAGTGGAAGAAGATAAGCTCATGCTGACCATCGAAAAACCGGCAGAACAGTCAAACAGCGACTTTCTCGCTGACATCGACCATGCGCTTGCCGAGGTTCACGCCGATTTGATGTTCCGCCATGTGGACAATTCAGGCGAAAAATCCCATTATCAATATTATAAAACAAACCACACAGCAGATTTTCTCGACCTGTCCGCTCACACTGTTTTAGAGAGCGGGGAGTGCTTGTCCACAACAGAGCCAGCGGGATACACCGTTTTTCCCCTTCATGTGGCTTCTCTCATGCAAGACATCTCCTTTTTCCCGTGGGCCGATGCTGGACAATTTGACCTGACCGCCGGGACCTATTATGTAAAAATGGGGCAGCAATTCATTGTGGCCGACACACTCCGGCAGCTGGGATACACGGTCACCATCCAACCCACAAACTACATTTCCGGCCAGTTTTCTGTTTTACTGTTTGGCTTTGTGCCCGCCTTTATGCTGATTGCCAGCATAGCCTTCTATATTCTTTCCAACGGGAAGCAAAATGTCCTGAAAAAGATGGAGGGCTACACAACGAGGAATATCCTGGCCGATGAAGTTCGGTCTGTTGGGTTTCCATTGGCGGTCAGCTTTCTGGCCGTAGAAGGAGTTAGCTTAATCGCTGCGGCAGTTCTATACCGATCCGCATGGGGCCAGTATATTCTATTCTCCCTGCCTAATTTTGCGGTTTTGTTCGTGGCGACCCTGATTGGACTTGTGCTCGCCGGTCTATTGGTCAGCCGTCAAAAGAGCGCCGAACATATCAAGGGGCGGGTGCCAAAGCGGGGAATCTATGTAACAACGATTCTGGCAAAAATCGTGTTTGTCACTTTCCTCGTCTTTTTCCTCTCCATTGCAGTTAGGAATGTGGCTATCTCCTATCATTCGATGCAGACGGCGGATTATTTAGCAGAAAAGGTTGCCGGATATGTTACGATCCCGGTCAACACCAGCAATACCTCGACACAGGGACTGGCAGATCATTACAAGGATTTCTACGCCGCCACAGTGGATCGGTATCACGGTGTCCTGATAGATGCCAGCAATTATGAGTACGATCTGATTGGCGGAAAAACACTGGCCCAAGAGTTTGGGCAGACCTCTGTTACCGTCAATCGAAACTATTTGGAATTTAACCCGATTTATGGACTGGATGGAAGCCCCATTTCATCCGCTCAGCTGTCAAATGCCGCGTTCAATGTACTGTTGCCGGAATCGAGGGAGCAGGAAGAAGAATACTGGCGTGAGTATGTCCGCAATGCGTATTCGATGGAGACAAACTTCATTTTCTACGACGGGGAAGCCAGTAAGATTTATACCTACAATGCCGATACAGGGAGTGGGAATTATGGAGCAATCAACGAGCCTGCAATCCTTGTAGTGGAAGAAGAACAGCTGGAAGGTATTTTTGTACTGAGCTATTGTTCGCAGGGTTCTTATTTCCTAAAGGTAGACGGAACCGATCCATACCAGAAACTGCTGCCGGTCCTCCGCGAAACCGGGATTGCCGGAGTGACGCTGAGTACACCCAGCATTTCCGATACTTTCTCTGACGCTATTCAGCATCAGCGGCAAATGTTGATCCTTTATGGAACACAATCTGCTGTCCTGCTGGCCGGCTTGTTCTGCCTGATCCTTTTCAGCGCCAGACTCCACTGTGAGAATTATAAAAAGAAGATAGCCTCCTGCCTGATCGAAGGGTACTCCACATGGAGCTGCTTGAGAAAGCATTTCATTGTAACGGTCCTTTACTATGGTGTTGTCATTCTCATGCTTCAAGCTCTAACCGCAATGATGCAGGTATCGCTGGACTACATTCTTTTGCTCGGCTCACTGGTCGGAGAGTTGTTTATAACACTGATCGTGGGACGAAAGTATGCACATCGAAATCTATACCAAATCGTGAAAGGAGCGGACTGATATGGCTGACATTATCCTATCTAATATCCATAAGAAGTTTGGGAACAAGACCTTATTCCGGGATTTTTCTCTGAAAATTGAGCGTGGGGAGTTTCTGGCAATCATGGGTGAGAGCGGTGCCGGGAAAACAACACTGCTGAACATGATGGGCTTGCTGGAACGGCCGGACAGCGGCGTAGTCACGATCTGCGGCCAGAAGAATCCGGCGTTCTCCTCTCACGTCGCTGTGGAACTGCGCCGCCACCACATCTCATATCTTTTTCAAAACTATGGCCTGATTGACACGGAAACCGTGGAAAGTAATATGCGGACGGCTACCCATTTCAAACAGGTCAGCAGAAAAAAGGAGCGGCGTCTGATTGCCGCCGCATTGGAACAAGTTGGCCTGCAGGGGTATGAGCAGAGGAAAGTCTACACATTGAGCGGCGGAGAGCAGCAGCGGGTGGCTTTGGCCAAGGTCATTGCGAAGTCTCCGCAAATCATCTTTGCAGACGAGCCAACCGGGAGCCTCGACGAGCACAACCGCAGCTATGTCATGGAAATTTTGAAGGAGTTGAATCACCGGGGAAAAACCATCGTTGTGGTCACCCATGATCCGTTTGTCAATGCCTGCGCGACAACCCACATGATGCTGAAAGGCGTGTCATAAAAAGGATGATAAAAATGAGAAAGAAGAAAATGTGTTACAGCCCTGAAGAAAAAGAGTACATTGCGGCGATGGGTCGTCTGCATTTCCAGCCGGAGGATAAGGTGGCAATCGTGAATCAGGTTGTCTCTGAAGTGGGAAAAAGGGCTACGCAGGGGCAATCAGATACGGGAGCGGAAAAAACGCCTGAGGATACACATAAAGAACGAAAATAATTATTCTCTTCATTCTGCCGGACGACGGCAAAAGAAAAAAAGCCGTCGTGAAGCAGACGTATTGACACGCCCATATTAACTTTACGGCGGCTTTGACAAAATCAAGGCCGCCGTTCTTTATGCCCTCGACAAAGGAGTGACGCCTATACGCTGACACGGCGGCTTTAGGAGGGAGCCGCCGTGAAGCAAAGACAGCTTCGACATAATTCATCAGGGATTTACCTGCCAAAAAAAGCTCACCCGCCCAGCAGAATCAGTCCGGCGGTGGATGCGAAATTTGGCAGTACATAAATAAATTTGTCATTTCGTGCGCTTGCGTGGCCTTGTGTCGCGCAGGCGCATTTTGTTTGTCCGACTTCTGGACACTTTGTCCAGAGGTGCGGGGCGGCTCCCCTGGGTGTCGCTCTCCACCACCCCCCCGTTTCGGTCACTCGTTCACCCAACACCGAAACGGAGGTTTATAATGACTACCATCAATCTGAAAGATTTTTATTATTGGTACATACAGGATCAGTTTATCGAGGTTTCCGAGGAAGTGGCCGAGGCGTTTCGGGCCAGCGTCCGCTATGAAGCGGCCTACCAGCGACGGCTTACCCGGCACAAGGCGCAGTATTCTCTGGACTGCGAGGACGGGATCGAATACTCCGCCTGCCTGCACGAGCCCACTCCCCAGGAAGTGCTGGAGCTCAAGGAGCGGTTTGTCCGGCTCTGGAATGCCCTCAACTCCCTGCCGGAGATCCAGGGCCGCCGGATCGATGCTCACATCATTCTTGGCAAAAGCATCAAAGAGATTGCCGAGGCCGAGGGTGTGCATGAGGAGTCCGTCCGCCAGTCTATCAAGCGGGGCTTGGAACGCATGAAAAAAACCTTTTGATTTTGCTGTTTTCCCACTTGGAATTGATGTAAAAATGTCTTGGTTAGTAGAGAGGGAAATATAAACCTCTCCGCAACGGAACCGCGGCGGCCCTGAGCATAGCGCGGGGAGCCGGGCGGCGGGTGCGCGGTGACTTCTCTCCACGGAGAACGAGCGACAAACACCAGCGCCGCAGGTGGGCTGGGCCAGCTCACGGCCACGAACCGCCATTGGACAGGCTGGCCGCCTGTCCCTCCGGGCCGCCGTTCCTCCGTTGCGTGGGGATGCCGCGCTGAGTATGGTTGTCTTTGGACAGGTCAAGGAAACGGGCGCGGCACTCCCTAATTTATCAAGAAAGAGGGAAACGCTCTATGAACTATGATCCAGAACTGGCGGCCCTGCTCTCCCAGCCGTGGAGTAACAATGCCTGTCGCGGCTATGTGATCTACGCGATGGAGAACTGCGGTTTTTCACCCCAGGACATCCGGCGTGTGGTGGCTGAGCTCTACGAGGTCTTTGACATCCGTGGACTGGAAGAGGCCCAGCAACACTACGAGCGGAGTCCCTACTGACTTCTGGACACTTTGTCCAGAGGTACATATCCGGCCAAAGGCCAGCACTTTCGCGGTGCTGGCCTTTGCCATGTTTCAAAACATTCTTTGATTGTATGGGAGGGATTTTATGCAGGCACAGGTCAAATACGAAAGTGAAGTCAAAACTGCTGTTCTCGGAGATCGCACGATCACCGTTAGAAATCTCACCCCCGTTCTTTCCCCGCAGGAACAGGATAAGCGCAACCGCGAAGTCGAGCGGCGGCTGTTTGATGTGTTCCGCAAATATGCCGGGCGGGGGTAGGCCAGAGTCATCCTTGTGGTAAGGGGGCGGCAGAGGTACAATATAATTGTAGGTTGGCTCCCGTTTAACGGAAGGGAGCTAATTATGGATAGTAGAATAGATGCAATTTACGGGCGGCAGTCGATTGACAAAAAGGACAGTATTAGCATCGAAAGTCAATTTGAGTTTTGCCGCTATGAGCTTAAAGGCGGTGAGGGTAAGGAATACAAAGACAAGGGCTACTCTGGCAAGAACATTGAGCGCCCCGACTTCCAGCGGCTTCTGCAGGACATCCGGCTGGGCCTGATTAAGCGGGTGATTGTCTACAAGCTGGATCGGATTAGCCGTTCCATCGTGGACTTCGCAAAACTCATGGAACTGTTCAAACAGTACGATGTGGAATTTGTGTCCTGTACAGAAAAGTTTGACACTTCCACACCAATGGGCCGGGCGATGCTCAATATCTGCATTGTCTTTGCCCAGCTTGAACGCGAAAGCATCCAGATGCGTGTGCAGGACGCTTTCTATTCCCGGTGTACCAAAGGCTACTATATGCGGGGCCGGACGCCATACGGTTTTGATACCGAGCCCATCGTCATGGACGGGATCAAGACAAAGAAGCTGGTGGAAAATGCGGAAATGGATTTTGCTGAGCTGATGTTTCAAATGTATGCGGAGCCGGGCAATTCCTACGGCGATATAACCCGGTACTTTGTCAAACACTCCATCAAGGTCTATGACAAGGCGTTGCAACGGGCCTTTATCTCTAAGCTGCTGAGAAACCCCGTTTACGTCCAGGCCGATATGGACATCTACGAATACTTCAAAGCCCAGGGCGTAAAAATCGAAAGTCCCCCGGAAATGTTCACAGGGGACAATAGCTGTTATCTCTATCAAGGGCGCGAGGGTGAGGAGCCGATCCTTGTGATTGCGCCCCACCAGGGGCGCATCCCCTCCCAGCTTTGGCTGACCGTTCAGCGCAAGCTCTCACAAAACACCACATTCCAGAATGGCCGGAAATGCCATAACACATGGCTGGCCGGGAAAATCAAGTGTGGGCGCTGTGGTTATGCGCTAACTGCCCTGAGAGCTCAAAATGGCGTTGTTTACCTACGATGCAAACAGCGGGCGGACAATGGGAGCTGCGAGGGGGCCGGTACGCTGACCGCGCAAAGCATGGAGGCGTTTGTTTACGGCGAGATGGTTAAGAAGATGCGGAAATTCCACACGCTGAAAGGCGGTAAGGAACAAAGCTACAATCCGAAGCTGACCGCCGCCCGCGTTGCGCTGGCAAAGACGGAAAGCGAGATCGAGAAACTTCTGGACACTTTGTCCGGTGCTAATCCGCTTCTCCTGCAATACGCAAATACACGCATTGAGGAACTGGATGCAGAACGGCAGAAACAGCTCCGGCTGGTCGCAGACCTCACCGCCAATTCTGTTTCCGCTTCACAGATTGATAGCATTACGGGCTATCTCGATGACTGGGAGTCCGTGAGCTTTGACGATAAGCGCAAGGTGGTTGATATACTCATATCACAGATTGACGCTACCAGTGAGAGTGTTACAATCCACTGGAAAATCTAAAACCTTTTCACTTGGCATTATGCCCTTGTAAAAAATAGTTTAAATTTTTCCAGCATAATCTGCCCGAACCATCCGATCTGCTCTCCGGAATAGTTGGCAAGCTGATCAAATACGTCCAGCGTAACCGTTTCTTCCGGGATGATTTCCGCAAGAAGTTCTTCATAGGAATCCCCGTTTTCCCCGGCCTGCGTATCCGTGTCAGCCGTATTCCCGTCCGTTTCCCCATCTGCCGGGGCAGCGGTGTCTGCAGCAGGCTCTGAAGCCGGCGTGCCTGAATTTCCGCAGGCAGCCAATGATATAGTCATCATGGCAGCCATAAGCAATGCAGTTAATTTTTTTACTTTCATATTCGTCCTCCTTTTTAATTGTGTTACAAAACCGTTTTAACGGATAACACCAACATGTAATATAGTAACAAATCGCTCAGCCTTTTACGGCTCCCAGCATAATTCCCTTTTCAAAATATCTCTGCATAAATGGATATACCACCAGAATAGGGATTACCGTAACCATGGAAATGGTATATTTTATAACCTTTGCACTGAGTGCCGATTTGAGGACGGCATCGCTGACCTGGCCTCCGGACTCCATCAATGCGCTGAGGTTGGATGCTGTATTGAGATAAATATATAGTCTGTGCTGCAAGGTATACAGATTGGGGGCCGACTGCATCAATATCAGGGAATCCGTAAAGGAATTCCAGTGCCCTACCGCGCCGAATATTGCTATGGTTGCCAGAATGGGCTTACTCAGCGGCCATATAATTTTGCGGAAAATTACCATATGGGTAGCACCGTCAATCTGTGCGCTTTCTTCCAGCTCTGCCGGAATGGATTCTATATAGGTCTTTACCAGGATGATATTATAAGGGGCCACGATTCCGGGGATAATGTACGCCCAGAAGGTATTAGTCAGACCCAGCATCTGCATATTCAGAAACCAGGGGATCAGGCCTGCATTGAAATACATGGTGATAATCAAAAATCGGTACCAGAATTTTCTGCCCCACATTTCCTGCTTTGTTACCAGATAACCCACAAAAGCGGAGGCGGCTACCATGAAAGCGGTTCCCAGAAGGGTTCTTCCCACCGAAACAAGAAAGGCGTTGGAAAGATCACTGACATTCAGCAGGGATATGTAATTATCCAGGTGAAGTCCCCGCGGTATAAAGTTAATTACGCCTTTCACCACCAGGTCATTATCACTGATTGTATTGATAAACAAATAATAGAATGGGAAAATACAGGCGATGGTAAACAGAATAAAAACCAGATAATTTATCAGGTTAAAAAGCATATCTCCCGGTCTTGTCCTGTATTTTTTCCTGTGCGTTTTTTCATAAAGCTTTTCAGCCTTTCTGTCCGCTTTTTCCTGCGCTGATTTTGCCATGCTCTTCCCTCCTATACAATACTTTCGCCGCGGATCAATTTAGATACTCCGTTTGCGGCGAACAGCAGCGTCACGCTGACTATGGATTTGACCATACCGATTACGGTAGACAGAGGTATGGCCCCTTTTCCGATACCCAGTTTATATACATACAGATCAAGAACCATAATGGCGTTCTGGTTGGTGGCATTTTCAAATACCAGATATTGATCCATTCCGTTGCTGAGAATATTGGCAATGGACATAAGCAGAAGAACGCAGAACGTGGGGATCAATCCGGGAACCGTTATATGCCACATTCTCTGGAACCTGCCGGCACCGTCCACGGTTGCGGCTTCGTACAGCTGCTGGTCTATTCCCGATATGGCGGCTATATAAATAATGGCGCTCCAGCCGATTCCTTTCCAAAGGCCCCAGCCCAGCATCTTAATCCATACATAATCACCGCTCATAAGCATATTCACGCCCTGATCCCAGATTCCCAGATTTACCATAATGCTGCTGACAAAACCGTCTGTTGAGAAAATACAGAACGCTATGGCATATACCAGGACCCAGCTTATAAAATTGGGAACCGTCGTGAAGGTCTGTACAAATCTACGGAATCTTACATTTTTTATTTCCGACAGGAATATGGCAAAAGCCATAGGAAGCCAGCTTGTTGCGATTCCAAGGCCGCTCATGGCCAATGTGTTCTTCAGAACACGCACGATATCCCTTACTGTGGCCGGATTTTTAAACAGCTCGGTAAACCACTTGAAGCCTACAAAGTTTTCCATACTTATGGAATCTCCTACCTTATAGTCAAAAAATGCATACCGCCATCCCCATAAGGGCATATAAGCAAATACTCCCACCAGAGCAAGAAAAGGCATTAACATCAGGAAAAGCCTGAACTTAGTAGGCATTTCAAATTTGCTTTTCCCGGTTAGTTTAGGAAACAGAATCAGCTGCAGGGCCGATATCACGAGAATGAGCAACGTAATTGCAAGTATCAGAAGGAGTCCCGAAGGAAAAACAGGTTCCACTTTTCCCGGTTTGGCTGTCTGCGCCACCTGCGTATACGCGGCATATATCCCTCCGATACCCGCAAGCTCCACAATACATCCTATGGTGCCAATGATATTTCCTGTTTTTTTACATTTCAGATTTCCCAGTGACATACAGCCGCTCACACTAAATGCTGCTATCCCAAGACACATAGCCATGGATGCTATAAATAACAGCTGCATGGAGCTTTCTTCCACCCATCCTTTTCTGAAAGCGCGGCCGAATTCCGCCGTTAAGGATGAATAGGAAATACCTGCCGTAAACAGGGACATGTTTTTATTAATCATGCCGCTTATCCTTGCCGGGTTGAGATTTGGTATAAACAGAAATACCACAGATAAAAGAATGGCAATCCGTATGGGATAATAAAGTTTATCCGTAAGAATTTCCTTTCGTGACTTTGTACTGCTCATTTTATTCCTCCCTTTCCTGAACTTAATTTCCGTATTTTTAGTAAAAAAAATACACCACAGGGTTTCACAACCCTTATGATGTATTAATTATAATAAAGGTAAAACTAGAAAAATACGGTAAAATTCTGATTAAAAATACATTCACTTTTTGAATTCTTCCCTTGTTTTCTGCAATGCCTCAGCCGTCTCATTCATACGGTTCATGGGAAGCAAAAGACAGACCCTTGTTCCTTCTCCCAAAACCGAATAAATTCTGACCCCATATTTATATCCATAGGTAAGCTTAATCCGCTGATTGATATTATACAGACCAATACTCTTATTCCTGCTCATATCCTTTTCTTCAATCGTTCTCTGCAGACAGGCAAGATCTTCTTCTGTCATTCCATTTCCATTATCTGCTATGCCGATACAAAGCAGTTCCTCCTCCCCTTCCTGCTTTCCTACCGATATATGGATAAATCCTCCCCGTTCCTTTTCCTCCAGCCCATGCAGTATGGCATTTTCCACCACCGGCTGAAGCAGTAACGGCAGGATAAGAAGCTTTCCGGGATCCATATCCTTTGTTACTTCTATTACACTGTCAAACTTATCCGTGAAACGCAGCTTCTGAATATCCAGATACACTTTTATATGTTCCAATTCCTTGCTCAGGGTGGTAAAGGAGGTACCTGTATTCTCCAGGACATAACGCATGGATTTCCCCAAAAGCTTGATTGCTCTGGCGACTTCTCTGTCATTGGCTTTAAAAGCCTTCATCCGTATAGTTTCCAGTGTATTATAAAGAAAATGGGGATTAATCTGGCTTGCCAGCATTTTAAATTCCATGACCTGCTGTTCATTCAGAAGCTCCGCTTTGTTAATGCGGGCCTCATACATTTCCGCATCCTTCTTTTTTATATTCCGGACCATAATTTCCAGATCCGAAAAAGCCTCCGATATTTCATCCTGTCCCTGGATAAAGCTGTGTATGTCGTAATCCTCATTGCTGGCCTGGTGCATGGCTTTTCTTAAAATAAGGACACGGGATGTAAAATACTCGGTAAAATAATGGATGATAATCCCGGGTATCAGTATAGCCACTGCCAGGATTAAAACACAGATTGTCAGGATTCTCTTAATGCTGATATAACCCTGGTCATTCATGGTACATATATAAAGCCGGGAATCGGACTGGTACAGATTCAGAGTGGAAACATCCACAAAATATGTCACGCCATTAATCTTTTTTGTACCTGTATACTGGTAGTAGTTCTCCGTATAATCAATAGGTACCTTCTGCTTTATACCATATTCACTCCTGTCGGTATTAAAAAAAACTTCTCCTTCGTTTACGGATACCATAGCTGCATATTCCTGGCTGTTGATCCTTGTCCTTAAATAATTATCACTGAGTTTGATAACCAGAACCGCATTATATTCCGCATCCGGCAGGGGGAGCCTGCGTACCAGGCTCAGGTTCCAGTATTCATTTCCATACTTGTCTGTGGTTGTCATGGGAACCCAGAACACGCTGGACTGGGTAACCGCCTTTTGGTACCAGCCGGAATGCTGTATCTCCTCTCCCGCTTGACAGAACTGTTTATAATCCGTAAAAGTAGGATTGTCGGTATATATCTCTATACTTTCGATTTCCGCATAATTCTGACCGTAATTATCAACCACTGTCAGATTCCCGGCCTTTTGGATCAGACTGGCCCTCTGTCCATAATCTGTGGACAGTACTTCCTTTACCTTTTCATCGAAAATCAGATTTTCGGAGATATTATAAACCTGGGTGGTTATTTCAAATAAAATATTTTTAACCCGGAGATTATCTGATTCCAGGAGATCCCTGTGGTAATTTGCGAGCAGCGTATAGGTATTCATCAGAAGAAAAATACCGATAATCATAATAGGAAGAAACAAAGCAGCAAAATATATGGTATATAACTGCTGTCTTATATTTGTGAGCTTTTTAAAATGAAATATTATCTTTTTCATAACTGTTCCGCCCTGTATTTTTCATCCGTACCCATATAAATTTATATATAAAAAAATCCGTACAAAAAGACGATCTTCTTTCTGTACGGATCTACGTTCCCTGGGGGAATCGAACCCTCAACTGCCCCTTAGGAGGCGAACGCTCTATCCTGCTGAGCTACAGAGACTTATATTAAATTGAGACTGGCAACGATCACTTTTCCCCGTAAGGCAGCTGGTAGAGCACAACCTTAGGAGATGGACCCAGTGCATATATTCCCTATCAACAGGGATAAAGAAAATGCAGTTATATCAAGGCTTTTCTCCATGTTCTCTATAAACCTTGTACAAGCAAAATCAAGCAAAAACAAAGGATTTTAGCCCCCTATTGTTTGCACTCTGTTTGCAAAGGCGCGAAATTTGGCGTTAGCCAAAAGTTCAATTCCCGTCGAGACTTAATTATATTCATGGTATCGTGGACATAGTTTACCATACATAGAGGTTCATTACAAGAGGTATTGAGCCAGTGAAAGTGCCTGTTTTATCTTTCTCAGGAAAGGTAAAGCAGGCACTTTTTTTCATATCTAAACTTAGAAAGAAATGAGGTGAAATCATGAATACACAGATTATTGCCATAGCCAACCAAAAAGGTGGTGTCGGCAAAACAACCACTTGTGCCAATCTTGGAATTGGTCTGGCGCAGTCCGGGAAGAAAGTCCTTCTGATTGACGGAGACCCACAGGGAAGCCTGACCATCAGCTTGGGCAATCCCCAGCCTGATAAGCTGCCCTTTACACTGTCAGACGCTATGGGCCGTATTTTGATGGATGAACCAATTCGTCCCGGCGAGGGTATCCTGCACCACCCTGAGGGCGTAGACCTGATGCCTGCGGACATCCAGCTATCTGGTATGGAGGTATCTCTGGTAAACGCTATGAGCCGAGAAACCATTCTGCGACAATATCTGGACACGCTGAAGGGGCAATACTCCCATATCCTTATTGATTGCCAGCCCTCCCTGGGTATGCTTACGGTCAATGCACTGGCTGCCGCTAATAGGGTTATAATCCCCGTCCAGGCAGAGTATCTTCCAGCTAAAGGTTTGGAGCAGCTTTTGCAAACTATCAATAAGGTTCGCAGACAAATCAATCCCAAGCTGCAAATTGATGGGATTCTGCTGACGATGGTAGACAGCCGAACCAATTTTGCCAAAGAAATCTCCGCTCTTCTGCGCGAAACCTATGGCAGTAAGATCAAGGTGTTTACATCAGAAATTCCTCATTCTGTCAGGGCTAAAGAAATCAGTGCTGAAGGAAAAAGCATTTATGCCCATGATCCTAATGGCAAAGTGGCTGAGGGCTACAAAAATCTGACGAAGGAGGTATTGAAACTTGAAAAGCAGCGCGAAAAAAATAGAGCTGGCCTCAGTAGATGACCTGTTTTCTACAGAAGAAAGTCGGCAAGACGAGCAACTGGAAAAAATTCAGGAAATTCCCCTATCTGAACTGCATCCGTTCAAGGATCACCCCTTCAAGGTCAAGGATGATGATGCAATGATAGAAACCGCAGACAGCATCAAAAAGTATGGTGTGTTGGTTCCTGCGATTGCCAGACCACTGCCTGATGGCGGTTATGAGCTGGTAGCCGGTCACAGACGCCGCAGAGCCAGCGAATTGGCCGGAAAAGAAACCATGCCTGTCATTGTGCGCGACTTGGATGACGATGCTGCCACAATTATTATGGTTGACAGCAATTTGCAGCGAGAAAATCTGCTCCCCAGTGAAAGGGCTTTTGCCTACAAAATGAAGCTGGAAGCCATTAAACATCAAGGAGCAAGAACAGACCTGACTTCTGTTCAAGTTGAACAGAAGTTGAGCGCCAGAGACCAGGTGGCAAAAGAAGCCGGTGAACGAAGCGGTATCCAGGTAATGCGATATGTTCGTTTGACTGAACTGATTCCAGAGCTTTTGGATATGGTGGATGAAAAGAAAATCGCATTTAACCCAGCCTATGAACTCTCTTTTTTGAAACCGGACGAACAGCAAATGCTGGTGGAAACAATGGACTATGAGCAGGCTACCCCTTCTCTCTCTCAGGCTCAGCGAATGAAAAAGTTCAGCCAGGAAGGGAAATTGTCAGAAGATGTGATGCTTGCCATCATGTCAGAGGAAAAAAAGGGTGATCTGGATAAAGTGACCTTGAGCAGCGATACCTTGCGAAAGTATTTCCCCAAAAGCTATACACCGGCCAAAATGCAGGAAACCATTATTAAACTGCTGGAACAATGGCAGAAAAAACGCCAACGAGATCAGGAACGATGAAGGGAGAGCCTATGAAAGATATTGCAGCAAGGGAACTGAAAGGCCACAACATTCTTGCAGTGGAGCGATTTTGGGACAGCACTTTCTGGATGATTGAGTTTACTGTCTTGCGCCCTACTGCTTATGGAGAACCTGGTGACGAAATGAGGCTTTTTCTCACAGAGGACGGGTATCAGTCAGCTCTGCAAAGCCAGCAGCGTCGAGAAATCAAAATTAAGAGATATGCCCATGTTATTGAGGGGCATATCCTCGACTTCAAGCCTAAAAAACACCGTCGTTCATAACCGATACAACGAAAGGAAAGGAATGAATATGTGTACTGTAAGAGAAATCCGAGAAGCTATTCAAGAAGATTGCCGCTCACAGCGTGATATGGAATCCACCGAGATTGACCGTGTTTTTCAAACCTTACCATTTTCTCAGGAAAGGGATCTGTTTGATAAACCACCAATGCCAAAACGCCCCTACCGACGCAAGAAAAAAGATACAGACAGACCCTAACCGCTGCCACAATTCTTTTATGAATTGCGGCTTTTTTCATACCTGAGAAATGAAAGGAGTGAAGTAAATGGCTGTTTTTCGTGTAGAACGCACTGGCGATTACACGGTTATGAGCAATTTTCATCTAAAAGACAAACGACTTTCTTTGAAGGCAAAGGGTCTCTTGTCGCAAATGTTATCTCTGCCTGATGACTGGGATTATACGCTGTCAGGACTCAGCTATATCAATCGAGAAAGCAAAGATGCAATCCGCTCTGCTGTCAATGAGCTTGAAACAGCCGGATACATTCGGCGCAGACAGACAACTGATGCTTCTGGTAAATTCGCAGCCAATGAGTATACCATTTTTGAGCGTCCCATCGAGGGAGAACCGATGTTGGATAAGCCGTTGTCGGAAAACCCGATAACGGTAAACCCGTCAGCGGTAAATCCGTTACCGGAAAATCCAACACAATTAAATACTAAGAAATCAAATACCCAAAAACAAAATACTCATGGATCAAATACCGATTCCATTCCCTTCCGGGAAACAGCGGCGGTAATACCGCCGGAACGGAAAGGAAGGGATGCGATGTCTGTCACAGAGATAGAAAATTATCGGGAATTGATTTTGGAGAATATCGAGTATGATTGTCTGAAGCAGCGTTATCCTCTCTACCTGGATGACCTGAATGAGATCGTAGAGCTGTTGGTAGAAACGGTCTGTGCCAAACGAAAGACCACCCGGATCTCTGGTGCGGACTTTCCTCATGAAATTGTACGCTCCCGCTTTTTGAAGCTGGACAGCTCTCACATCGAGTTTGTCATGGACTGTCTGCAAAAGAACACCACCCAGGTACACAACATCAAGCAGTACCTGCTTGCAGTGCTGTTCAACGCTCCTACCACCATGAATAACCACTACACTTCACTGGTAAATCACGATATGCACGCAGGCGGCTGGTAATCAGCCGCTTTTGTATTACACCAAAGGAGGCACAGCATGAATCAGATTGAAATTTTCAATAGTCCAGAGTTCGGAAGCATTCGCACTTTGGAACAGAATGGCAAAGTATTATTTTGCGGTACAGATGTGGCAACAGCGCTGGGATATACCAATCCACGCAAAGCCGTCCGCGACCATACCAGGGGTGGAACGAAATGTTCCATAGGGGTCCAGACTGGGAAAAAGGCAGATGGAAGCCCCGCGGTACAAATGGTCGAAATGCTCTTTATCCCCGAAGGTGATCTATATCGTCTGATCGCCCATAGTAAACTGCCGTCAGCGGAACGGTTTGAACAATGGGTGTTTGATGAAGTTCTACCTGCCATTCGCAAGCACGGAGCCTATCTCACAAAAGAAAAGTTGTGGGAGATAGCCACTTCTCCGGAAGCTCTGATAAAGCTCTGCTCCGAGCTGCTTGCTGAGCGGGAAGAAAATGCGTCGCTACGAGAGGAAAATGCCCTGCTGGAGAGTAAGGCAGCCTTTTATGATTTGTTCATCGACCTCAATCACAGTACCAACCTCCGCACCACCGCCAAAGAGTTGCTTGTCCCGGAGCGTCGGTTTGTCCGTTTCCTTCTGGAAAAGCGTTTTGTGTACCGCACCGCATCCGGTAATGTACTGCCCTATGCAAAGCCAGCCAATGAAGGACTGTTTTGTGTCAAAGACTACTGCAATCACGGGCATATCGGCTCCTATACGCTGATAACCCCGCAAGGCAAACTCTACTTTGCTCAGCTGAGAGACATGATTTTGATGGTTGTATGAGAGTGGGAAAGGAAGTGAGTTTTATGCCAGAAGGCAAAACAATCGGTCAGCTGATGGAAGAAATGCGCCAGAAAGCTGGAGCGCAGAACTATCACGGCCATGACTACATGGATCTCCAGCGATTTGCTGAGAACACCCGGCACATGATTATTTTTGATGTGCTGACGCATGACTCCCCGGTGGGCTGGAAAGGTGAACGAACCCGCCTGTTTTTGTCAGATAAGGGCTATGAAAAAGCTCTGGACAGTCAGGCAAAGGGACAGATCAAGATTCTCAGTTATGCAAAGGTCAGAAATGGAGATTTGCTCTATGACCGTTCTGAGCAAATTCGTTGAGGGCGGTTCGATGAAGAAATACCTTCTCCGGCGGCTGGTGGTCCCGCCTTAGAAATAAATGCACCACCCCTGCACATTTTGTGGAAAGGAGGCGATGAAAATGCAGGAAGAAGTGGAAAACAGGACTTTAACGCTGGTTGTCAGCGGAACAAAGTTCACCGGCAGGCTGCTCAAAGCCGCCATCAGCAAGTACCTTGCCCACCGCAAGGAAAAGAAGCTGCAAAAGCAGAGAAGCCGTGACGCGCCTGTGAAGCCCCAGGGCAAGCAGACGGTGAAACAGCTGATTGGTCAAAACCAAGGGGTTTCCAACATCGAGATCACCGACCCCTCCATCAAGGAGTTTGAGAAGATCGCCCGGAAATACGGCGTGGACTATGCGGTGAAGAAGGACCGCAGCAGCTCCCCACCCAAGTACCTGATCTTTTTCAAGGGTCGGGACGCGGATGCCCTGACCGCTGCTTTTACCGAGTACACCGGGAAAAAGGTCAGAAAGGCGGAGAAATCCGAGCGCCCGTCCGTGCTGGCAAAGCTGAGCCAGTTCAAAGAACTGGTAAAACACGCCGTCGTGGACCGGAACAAGCGGAAGGAGCTGGAACGATGAAAAAGCAGCTGAACATCAAAAAGCTCATTTTGCTGAATCTGCCGTATATCCTGATGGGGCTTTTCTCCACCAACTTCGGTGAAGCGTGGCGGATGGCCGTGGGTGCGGACGCTTCGGCAAAAATGCTCTCGTTCTTCTCCACGCTGCCGGTGGCGCTGGCCAGCTGGTGGCCCAGCCTGCACCCGCTGGACCTGCTGGTGGGCCTGTGCTGCTGCGGCGGCCTGCGGCTGGCTGTGTACCTGAAAAGCAAGAACGCCAAGAAGTACAGGCACGGCATGGAATACGGTTCCGCCCGGTGGGGAACCCATGAGGACATTACACCCTACATCGACCCGGTATTCCAGAACAATGTGATTCTGACGAAAACGGAGAGCCTGACAATGAACAGCCGCCCCAAGGACCCAAAGACCGCCAGAAACAAAAATGTGCTGGTGATTGGCGGCTCCGGTTCCGGTAAGACCCGCTTCTGGCTCAAACCGAATCTGATGCAGATGCACAGTTCCTATGTGGTCACAGACCCGAAGGGAACCATTTTGGTGGAGTGCGGAAAAATGCTCCAAAGGGGCGCACCCAAGCTGGGGAAAGACGGAAAGCCTATGAAGGATAAGCACGGCAAGGTCATTTATGAGCCGTACCGAATCAAGGTCCTAAATACCATTAACTTCAAGAAGTCCATGCACTATAACCCTTTCGCCTATATCCATAGCGAAAAGGACATTTTGAAGCTGGTAACAACGCTGATCGCCAATACCAAAGGCGAAGGCAAGGCCGGAGACGATTTCTGGGTAAAAGCAGAAACCTTGTTGTACTGCGCGCTTATTGGCTATATCCATTATGAGGCTCCGGTGGAGGAACAAAACTTCTCCACCCTCATTGAGTTCATCAACGCCATGGAAGTCCGTGAGGATGACGAGGAGTTCAAAAACCCCGTAGACCTGATGTTTGATGCACTGGAAGCCGAGAAGCCAAACCACTTTGCGGTGCGCCAGTATAAGAAATATAAGCTGGCCGCCGGAAAAACAGCCAAGTCGATTTTGATTTCCTGCGGCGCTCGCCTTGCCGTGTTCGACATTGCAGAGTTGCGTGAGGTCACGGCTTATGATGAGCTGGAGCTGGATACTCTGGGAGACAGGAAAACTGCCCTGTTCCTCATCATGAGTGACACTGATGACAGCTTTAATTTCCTTATATCCATGTGTTATACCCAGCTGTTTAACCTGCTCTGCGAAAAGGCCGACGATGTGTACGACGGCAGACTGCCGGTTCATGTGCGCTGTCTGATCGACGAGTGCGCCAACATTGGCCAGATACCCAAGTTGGAAAAGCTGGTGGCCACCATCCGAAGCCGTGAGATCTCCGCCTGTCTGGTGTTGCAGGCGCAGAGTCAGCTCAAGGCGATTTATAAGGATAACGCAGATACCATTATCGGAAACATGGATACTTCCATCTTTCTGGGCGGTAAGGAGCCGACCACTCTCAAGGAGCTGGCCGCCGTGCTGGGTAAGGAAACCATCGACACCTACAACACCGGAGAGAGCCGTGGGAGGGAAACATCCCATTCACTCAACTATCAAAAATTGGGGAAAGATATGCCATAATTCATGGTGACGAGTTCAGTTGCCTTGAATAACAGATGAACAGGGACACGATCAACTGGATTCGGATAAAACGAAAACAGGAGGTCGCTATGGAGAAATTGAAAAAGCATATCCATGATGACAGTAACGGTCTGGACTATGTTCTGGTCGGAGACTACTATATTCCAGACTTACAGCTGCCGGAGGAAAGCCGCCCAATCGGACGGTGGGGACGGATGCACAGGGAATATCTGCAAGAGTATTGTCCCGACCGGTACAATGAATTGCTTCTGTCTGGAAAGCTGTGGACATATCTTGCCGATCTGGATGAGCAGGCACAGAACCGTCTGGATTGTATCATTGCCCAGATAAAAGAAACAGAGGGAGTCACGGAGGAATTGAAAGCAAAAGACCAGCTTGCATGGGTCGGTCACATGAACAGCATACGCCACCGGGCAGAGGAAGTCATTCGGTCTGAGATGATTTTCGTCTGAGAAGGTGGAAAAACTGAGGCCATTCACTTTTATAGTGGATGGCCTTTTTGCTACCTGCGCTTTTTCTTTTTTGGCATATAATACGGCTGTGACTTGGCTTTTCCCCGCATATTGTTTGGGTTTTTAAGCAGTTTGGACAGGCTCAGTATCCGCAGAAAAGCCGAAAAGTCCTCGGATGAAATTTTTTCAAAAGGAATCTGCATTTTATCACAGAACTCATGGATCATAGCTTCTGTGTCGGTTCCCATCTGTATGGCCTGTTCAAAATTCTCTTTGACCTCATCCAGTGTTGGCTGTGGGTCGGCTGTGGTCTTGTCTTTCAAATGGGCTTCCCGTATATCCCGGACAATGCTGTCCAGATCATCATGAAGGATATGGCTGTAAAAATCGTTCTCCTGTACCTGACCCAATTCCAGCGTCCGCATATACAGATCATTTTCTCCCGGTGCGTGTTCTTTCAGAATGGTCTGCCGGGTAGCTTCCAGAATCAGATTCATCTGGTTCACTCGCATATCAGCGATCTGGTCAATAAAGATTTCCATATCAACCATCAGCCGCAAAAAATTTGGATGAGTCGCCAGTTCACAAAGCAGGCGGTTGTTGATCTTTCCGCTGCTCAAAAGTTCCACCATAGCGTCACTCAGATGCAGAGCTTGAAGCTCCGTGTTTGGGTGATTTTTATTTTCTGACACACCCATCAGATAATCAGTGGACACACCGTAAAACTTTGCCAGTGTCGCAATCGCAAATGGGCTGATGTCTTTGTAGTCATCGCTCTCATATTTTCCCAGTGCCGACTTAGACAGGCCGGTCTGTTCTGCCAGCTGTTCCAGCGTCAGGTGCTTATCCACCACCCGCAGGTCTTTGAGCCGTTCCGGGATCGACAGTTTTGTGTACATCAAAGCACCTCCTTGCCAACGGTTTTTGTTTTCCATTATAGCACATTTCCGAGAGCGTGGAAATATGCGGTTTTCGTGTGATTTTCCTGCGTCTTGGACATACGGGAGCAGCCCTCTTTTTTCGGTAAACTGGTTCTTGTCAGGAGACATAGAACCTTGAAAAATGAATGACCGACTGCAAGGGGGATGACCTCCGGGGAAGTGACGCCACGATAAGAGCGCACCAAAGAGGACAATACGCTGGGAGAGAATCCGGGCAGGAATATTTTGCAGACAGACCGGCAGACAGAAAAATAAACGATGCGGGACATACCGCATCAAATGAATGGAGGTAGATCATTATGAAACTGAATATGAAGGAAAAGAAAATACTTTACGCTTACGCCTGCCCCAGCCATCACAACACAGTGACAAGGCTGAAATGGCTGACAGCATTGACTGTTGACCCGGAGGCGAAAAGCCAGATGCTTCATCTTGCTCGTAAAATTGAGACAGAGACAGAGGAAAGGTGGTACGAAGCCTTTTACCATCATCTGCGTATGGAGATGGACGAATACCGCCGGATTAGACGCAGTCTGCGTGCGCTGAAAGCAAACACCGATTATGAGGAGGAACTGTATGAGGAAGCTGTCTAAATATGAAAAAGAAACCATCATCAACTGGAATGAGGGCGAGACGATTGCCAGTATCTACACCTTCAATGCCAGCTTGAAACGCAGACTGGAGGATTTCAGCCGGAAGTACCCTCTGCTGTGCCGCTTGGAACGCAGTACGCCGGAAGGTAGCGTGACCTATGTACTGGACAAGTCCCGACTTTCGATCCGGCTGGTGCCGCCGTACAGCGAAGAACGGCTGGCAGCTACAAGGGAGTACGCAAAAGAGCATGGCTTTCAGGTCATACAGACAGAAGAAAAAATCGCTTAAAATGAGGGCGATTTACGAAAAAATATCGGGTCTGCACCCGCTGTTTTGATTGGCAATTTCCGCAGGCGTATTCTGTATCCACTTCTCGCCTATGGGCGTAAATGTACGGATACGGAGCCGGTGAAACTGGCAAAAACCGCTTCTGCGGTGAAGGCCAGCTTCGCCGGTGCGGGAGTACAGAGGGCAGCCAGCCCTTTGTGCCGGGGTGCAGGGGCGGCAGCGCACTGCTGGGGTCAAGGGGCAACGCCCATTGGCGGGGTGAGGGCAGCCAGCCTCATCGGGTCAAGGGTGAAACGCCTTGCCCAGGGAAAGTTGATGCCTGCGTCAACTTGTACTGGGTATTACCTGACGCAAAACTTCGCAGGTCTGGCGGCTTTGCCGCCCTCCCCAGCCCAGAACATCTTTGCAGGAAGGAGGAAAAATGTTTGAAATTAACAAGACACAATGGACGATCTGGGAAGCATGGCACTTACAATCCCCGGCACAATGACCGTCGGTTCGATGTAGAAAATAGCGAACACATTGACGCTGAGCGTGCCAGACAAAATGTGTACTGGGACTGTTACCGGGGCTTTACCACCCACGACTTTCGGGAAAACCCAGAGCAGCCGGATTTCAGCTTTGAGGAAATTGAACGGATGTATTACTACGAGCATTATGCCGACCATGTCAATGCTCAGAACGCCCGGAACGAGAAAACCCGGCACATTGAGCGCAATCGCACTGTGGATGATCTTTTGAAAAATAACAAGACCTGTCCAGAAGAAAGCATCTACCAGATCGGCACTATGGAAGAATCCGTTCCACCGGAGACTTTAGCGCTCATTGTCAGTGAATTTTATGAGGAATTTGAAAACCGTTTCGGTTCTCATATCCACATTTTAGACTGGGCGCTCCATCTGGATGAAGGGACTCCGCACATCCATGAGCGCCATGTATTTGACTGTGAAAATCGGTATGGAGAGCTGTGCCCCCAGCAGGAAAAGGCGTTGGAGGAACTGGGTATCCCTCTCCCTAAACCGGAACAGCCAAAAGGAAAGCACAATAACCGGAAACAGACTTTTGATGCAGTCTGTCGGACAATCTTATTTGACATTGCCAAACGGCATGGGCTGCATCTGGAACAGGAGCCGTCTTATGGTGGGCGTGACTATTTGGAAAAGCAGGATTATATCCTGATGAAGCAGAAGGAGCAGCTGGCGACACAGGAGCAAAAGCTGGAGGAACTGACGCTAAAAATTGAGGATGTAGAAACCTTACTGGAAGATGTTTCCGGTGCAGCCTATGACAAGGCGGTGGAGGTTGTGACCGACAAGGTTCGGGAACAAACCCAGCTTGAAGATATGGAAGTAATTGAGAAATATCGAAAGAGCGTGGTATCGCCCAATGCCAAAAATTCGCCAGAAGTTGTGAAGATAGCGAACACTCTGCTGAGTAGGGTGCGAGAAAAATTACAGCAGTCTGCTGAAAAAGTTCTCAAAAAGGTACAGGCGGTGCTGTTAAAACCGGAGGTCAAACAGGCTGGCAAAGAGCAGATCAAAAATAAAGCCAGAAAATCCATTAAGGAGAAGCTGGCACAAGGCAAACTGGACGCTGATCGGGAGAACCGGGAGCGCTGGGAGCGTGAAGGACGGATTGCTCCAACAAGAAAACAGGATATGGAATTGTGAGGCATCTGATTTTCTATGGAAACCGGATGCCTTTTGCATTGTTTGGAGGTGGAAGAAACGAATGTATTTGAAGCAGTAAAACAGTCTGTTACCACAAGGCAGGCTGCTTTGGTTTATGGAATTTCAGTAGGACGCAACGGGATGGCTTGTTGCCCGTTTCACGATGACAGGCATCCCAGCATGAAGGTGGACAGACGGTTCCATTGTTTTGCCTGTCAGGCAGATGGAGATGTGATTGATTTCACTTCCCGTCTTTTTGGACTAAGCAGTAAAGAAGCTGCCTTAAAGCTGGCAGAGGACTTCTCAATCAGCTTTGACCGCAAAGGCCACGATCCGCCACAAAAGAGAGTAATCAAAAGAAAAATCAGCGAGGAAATGCGATACCGGCAGGCAGAGCAGAAATGCTTTCGGGTGCTGTGCGACTACCTGCGTTTGCTGGAACGATGGAAAGAAGAATATGCGCCCAAACAACCGGAGGATGACTGGAATCCTTTGTTTGTGGAGGCTCTGCACAGGCAGCCATATATCGAATATCTGTTGGATCTTCTTCTGTCTGACAGCATAGAAGAACGAGCTTTTGTAGTTGCTGAGTATGGAAAAGAGGTGAGGAAAATTGAACAGCGAATATCAGAGTTTATCGCCAGCCACCCAGCAGGCTGTGATGAGCGCAGCCGAAGCCATAGCGCCGGAACAGAGCGTTGATGAGGTGCGGCAGAGCCTTTCTGTTACCGACAAGGGAAAAACAGCCAACACCATCGACAACTGCCGGATTGTGTTCTGCTGCGATCCACTCCTGCGGGATGCCATCCGGCTTAATCTCCTGACAGACCGGGTAGACATTGTACAGGACTTGGGCTGGCGCAGGAATACCAGCGCTCTGACGGATACGGATGTGAAATATCTTCTCCTCTATTTTGAGAGAAACTATGAGCTGACCAGTGAGAAAAAGATCACGGCTGCCCTTTCTATCGTAGCAAACGAAAATTGTTACCATCCAATTCAGGATGTGCTGAACAGCCTTGTCTGGGACGGTACACCACGCATACGCTCCTGTCTGCACCATTTTCTTGGTGCTGATGAAAGTGACTATGTGGAAGAAATGCTGAAACATTTCCTGCTGGGTGCTATACGCCGGGTATTCCGTCCCGGTTCCAAATATGAGGAAATGCTTTGTTTGGTGGGCGGTCAGGGTGCCGGGAAGTCCACCTTCTTCCGACTGCTGGCGATCCGGGACGAATGGTTCTCTGATGACCTGAAGAAGTTGGATGACGACCGGGTATTCCAAAAGCTACAAGGTCACTGGATCATTGAGATGTCAGAGATGCTTGCCACCAGCAGCGCAAAGAGCATTGAAGAAATCCGTTCCTTTATTAGCCGACAGAAGGAAACCTACCGGACACCTTATGAATCTCAGCCTAAAGACCGGCTTCGGCAGTGTGTGTTCGGTGGTTCCTCGAATACGCTGGACTTTCTGCCGCTGGATCGAGCCGGGAACCGGCGCTTTCTCCCAATCATGATTTACCCGGAGAATGCAGAGGTTCACATTTTGGAGGACGAGGGCGCTTCCAGAGCGTATCTGTTGCAGGTATGGGCAGAAGCTATGAGCATTTACCACAGCGGCAAATATTCCATGAAATTCAGCAAGTCCATCCAGCGTCAACTGGTGGAGGTGCAGAAAGACTTCATGCCGGAGGACACCGAAGCCGGACAGATACAGGGATTTCTGGAACACTACACCGGAAACATGGTCTGCTCAAAACAGCTGTTCAAGGAGGCGCTGGGACATACCTTTGATGAGCCGAAGCGGTGGCAGCTCCACAATATCAATGAGATCATGAACACGGTCGTGACCGGTTGGAAGCCTTTTTCCAATCCCCGGATGTTTGCCGGATATGGCAGACAAAAGGGCTGGGAACGGGACACTTCCGGCAACGAACTACCCAGCAACGAAGGTGGATTTGTAGAACTGAGTGAAGAAGAATGCCGTCAGCTGGAACTTCCGCAGGAGTGGATCGCCTGACAAGGACGGTCTGTTGCCGGGATGGTTGCCGGTTGGTTGCCGGGTTCGTTGCTGATAAATTTATGGTTTTGATATAGAAAAAGCCCGCAAGTAAAGGATTTTTATGATCTATCTATGTTTTCGGCAACGAAAGCAACGAGATTTTATAAGAAAATTTGAAAAGTTAAGAAATCAGGGTCAGACGATAGTTTACAGGTTTTTTGATGTCCGTTGCCGGACTTCGTTGCCGCAACCACCGTCTAATCCCCCTATTCTATGGAGGTAGCCTATGGAGAAAAACAAGAAGCAGAATAAAAAAGTCCAGTTTGTAGTGGTTCGTGAGTTTTCTGGGGACAAAACCATGCGAGAAGCCTTTGAGCAGCTGATCGAGCGTCAGACCTGCGAACACTTTGAGGAATGGCTGGAGCATCGGGAAATGGCACAGAAAGCGGCGTAAAGCAGTTGAATCATGGACAGGGACATGGTATTATAATGATATCGTGTCCCTGTTCATAGAAGGAGAACACTATGAGCAGGAAAAAACAAGTTAATCAGAAAATCACAGCCCTTTATTGCCGTATCTCTCTGGAGGATGGCGGCGATAATGAAAGCATGAGCATCAGCAACCAGAAACTTATGCTCCGGGACTTTGCCGAAAAAAATGGGATGTTCCAGTATGAGTATTATGTAGATGACGGTTATACAGGCCGCAACTTCAACCGCCCCTCTTTCCAGCGCATGATTGCCGATATTCAGGCGGGAAAGATAGGCTGCGTTATCACCAAAGACCTGTCCAGGCTGGGCAGGAATTATATCGAAGCTGGCAGCTATATCGAAATCTTTTTCCCAAAACACAATGTACGCTATATTGCCATTACAGACGGAGTGGACAGCCTGACCCGTCAGGAAATGGACATTACGCCGTTTAAGAATATCCTGAACGATATGTACAGCCGGGATATTTCCAAAAAGGTGCTGGCAGGGCGTATGACCCGTTCCCGGCAGGGGAAGTTTTGTGGTGGGCAGCCGCCCCTCGGTTTGATGCGTGACCCGGAGGATAAGGGACATTTGATCCGTGACCCTGAGACAGCACCGGTAATCCGAAAAATCTATGATATGGCGCTGGATGGCTGGGGATGCATGCGGATTGCAAAGCAGCTCATGGATGATAAAGTCCCGATCACCAGAGTAAAAAGCAACACAGAATGTGATGTAAATTACTATTCATGGGGAAGTGCAAGAATCAGCCATATTCTGCGGAATCCCTTTTATAAGGGCGCACATCTGGTCTGCCGGACACATCAGAAAGGGATTCGCTCCAACACCTATGACATTATCCCTCGTGAGGACTGGGAAATTATCGAGGATTGCCATGAAGCAATCATCTCCCCGGAAGAATGGGAGCAGGTACAGGAAATCATTGACCGCAGACCAACCATTATGAAGGGCAACTCCTGCCCCTTTTATAACCTGTTCCACGGTATCATTTATTGTGCGACTTGCGGAAAGTCCATGCAGGTGCGGTATGAAAAGGTTGGCAGAACCGGAAAGAATCGTTTTACCGGCGAACAGCGAGAACCGATTGATAAGGCGTATTATATCTGCCAGACCTACAACAGGCTGGGCAAGAACGCCTGTACCAGCCACAAGATCGAAGCCAGAGATTTGTACAACCTTGTGCTGAAAGATATTCAGGAACTGGCAAAGACTGCGCTCAAAGATGCCGATGCTTTTTATCAGCGGCTGAGCAGCCGGATGGAGCGCCGGTATCTTCTGGATGCCTCCCAGACACAGAAGGAATGTCAACGACTGGAAAGCAGGAATCGTGAAATTGATGAGATGTTCCTGAGCCTATATACCGATAAGGCAAAAGGAATCCTGACTGAGCAGCGTTTTATGAAGCTGACAGCAACACTGGAACAAGAGCAGGAAGCCAACCAGAAGCGCCTGCAAGACCTACTGTTGATGATGCGCCACTCTGACGAACAGGAAAATGAAGTCCGCACCTTCATCAAAGAAATCCGGCGCTATGCAGCCATTGAAGAACTGGATGAAGCGGTGCTGAACCGGCTCATCAGCAAAATTTTGGTGGGCGAAGTCAAGAAGATTGACGGACAGAAGGTGCAGGAAGTCAGAATCGTTTATAACTTTGTCGGAGAAATCCCGGAGATTACAGCATAATCATTTCGCCTCATCTCTCAATCAGCGAGGGATGAGGCTTTTCTTTTTGTAAAATTGCAATAGATATATTCATAATTTATTTACAATTAAATTCCTAGCCGTACAGCAGAAAAATGATGACGAAAGATGATGCAAATGCTATAATGTTTGCATATAGATATGACAATTTGACCATATCGGAATCTTTATTCAAACAGATGATTGGAGATATTGCTATTATGAAAAATCCATGGCCAATTTTCAGCATTGCGGCTCTCTCTGGAGCTGCGTGCTTGATTTATGATCACTTTTTTTCTTACGAGACTATGTGGATTGCTGTTGTAGTGTTTCTTGCGCTGCTGGCTCTATGCTTTTTCGCATATTGCAAATATGAACACTGGCTGGCAAAGAAATTGAACCCCTATGTGGTGTCATATCAAAGCGACCATAATCTTGAGAATTTAAAACAGGGATTGGATCGCTGGCGTCCCTGGGCATTCAGCAAACATTCCAAAAATATCATTACAGCGAACTGGTTCTCCGCTCTGCTGGACCAACAGCGCTGGACAGAAGCAGAAGAAACTTTGGAGCAGTTTTTGCATCGAGCAAAAAATACGCAGGATAAAATAGGGTATCACCTGCTTCGGGGAGATTACGCAAGGGCGATCGGAGATACCAAATTAGAGGAACAGGAACGACTTCTAAGCGAACAGCTAAAAACCCAGCTTGGAAACAAAAAGGGAGAATCAAGAGTACCCGCAAACGCCAAAGAGAGTAAATATGCTTTCTTTTGCTGGCTCTCTTTCAGCTTTGGTCTGGCACTGTTCGGAATCATCAGCAATATAGCCACCGGGGACTCTATACTCGGGTCAGTTGGAGCCGGACTTTTTATTTTGGGTTTGTTCTCATTCCCAGTCTGCTTGATCTGGCTGATTCTCTGGTTGATCCGGCGCAGAAAGGAGGTTGTTAAATGACTTATATCCTCCCGGTACTCTATGTAATTGTGTCTTATACATTCTTCCTTTTGGCAGGCTGTTTTGACAATGCGATCAAATTGCAGATATTATCCATCCTTCTGCCTTTTATCATGGGAATCGTCAATTTGATTGTTGTGCTGACCGTAGGAAGAAAGTGGTCAAGAAAGACATTGCTGAACTGCACTTTGATCATCAAGTATGGACTGATCCCGTTCTACCTGGTCGGAGGGAGCATCACCGTATATGTAACGCTGATGGCATTCTTCCCATTGCCGCTGATGGCGTTGTTTGGACTGGTAACCATTGTTTTTTTGATTTTTGGATACGGGATTCTATTAGGGGCAGCTCCCTATGCTATCGCTTATCTGATAAAGTCATGCAAAGACGGCATTCATCCGAAATGGTTGGCGGTTTTAGCTGGAATCTGCCAGTTCTTCTTTTCCTTTGATGTACTTGCAATGATGGTTCTGACATTAAAGGAGCGGCACAGGGTCAAAACGACGATTGCCGTTTTCTGTGCAATGTGTCTTGCGCTCCTGCTTATCGTACTCTATGTGGTCATGACGCTGATAGGGGCATAATCGACCTTTATATAGGATATGAGTTGTTCATACATAAAACAAATTTGATAGAATCGCAGAAAGGATTTACGCTTATGAAAAAACAATGGATTGCTTTACTGACAGGATGTGTGCTGGTATGCAGTATGCTGGCCGGATGCGGCTCAAAACCTCAGACATCAGCTCCGGCAGCTGCGGGCAGCGATAAAGGCTGTACGGATGAGGCCATTCTGTCTCAGCTGAAAAATGACGGGACACCTGAGTTCGTACTGGATGGCACTTACTACACACTTCCTTTGGAAACTTCCCAGCTGATACAAGCCGGCTGGAGTTTGGAAACGGAAGAATATGATGCAGCAGAGGTTTCTCTGCAACCCGGCGAGCGTATTTATGGGGAACTTTCCAAAGACGATCAGGAAATAGATGTTGCAATCGTAAATGCCGGGACAGAGCCATGCAAGCCTGCTGAGGGCGGAACGGTGGTAGAACTGGAATACTCTGCCGATAAGGATCAACCAAATCCTGATTTCTTTGTAACGCTCAATGGGATCAACTGTGCGATGTCCAACTCAGCTTTACAAAAGGCGCTGGAAGGTGTAGACGGATATGAACTGAATTCCGCAGGAAATATCGACATCAATCGTACTGTTGATGATGATGAAATTGCTGTTTATAAAGTCATTCTGGATGATGACTACACAGCAATCACGCTTGCTTCGGACAATGTTTTTGAATACAAGGATTATCAGCCGCAAGAGGTAAAAGAACAGGCATCTAATGAAAAGATTGCCGCTTACAAGGATACTACAAAAGCCGAGATGGAGCCGTATGCTCAGGATTTCAATGCGATCATCGAGGGATATGAAGAAAATATGGTCGTTGGATTTTACAGTGAAGGTACTATTTGGGGCGAAGAAGTCGGTGAACATAAATCTATTGCCGGAACGCCGCTCGCTTCGGATGTGTCTCTCTACATCGCAGAGGATACAACCGGCCAGCTCTACTGTATTGATAACCAGATTTTGAATGAAGATGGTATTGTAAGCACTGCCATTGAGCTTGAGGAAGGCGATCAGGTCAAGGTTTGGGGTTATGCTTCACAGTATCTGGAATTGCAGGAAGGTCTGAAAATCGTCGTGGTTCAGCCTGGTATCATTGAACGCAACGGCGAACTGGTGATCCTGGACAAAAATTTGAAAGTAGACTAATGCTTTTGAACGCCGGGTGCATATATCAAAGGATTGCATCCGGCGTTCTCAACTTAAAACAATAATTAGGAGGAATAATTATGCTTACAATGAATGAAAAAGATAAAAATGAAATGCTGGAAGCCATTTTGAACGAAAATGAATCCTATCAGTGCAAGTTATGGGCGGTCATCATGGCCGGGGCTGATACCTATGCACTGATCGGAGGACTTTCTACACTGACGGGGGGCGCTGCCGCTGCATTGGGCGCACTGAGCAATGCTTACTGCTATCTAGGAGTTACCGAGCAACACCTGAATATGGTCATCGTAAATTCCGTTAATGTCTCCAAAATTGAAAACCGGCTTTCTCTGCCCCTAAGCAGCATAACAAAGGCAGAAGTCAAGGGTGGACTGCTGCCCGGAAGAAAAGTCGTAATGCTGCATTTTGGAAAAGAGAAAATGAAAATTTCTTTGATGAACAATGCGATTGGCTCTGATATTCAGGGGCAGAAAGAAAATGTTGAGATGTTCTGCCAGATTGTTTCCAAACTCGGATAACCCGTATTATAAAGCGAGAGGAATCAGAGCATGAAAAAAATCTTAATTGTGTTATTAGCTATGGTGCTGCTCCTTGCTGGATGCGGTAAAAATGGGACTTCATCGCCACAATCTCCCTCTGATGAATCTGTGGCGGATCAGCAGGAACCTTCTTCTTCCGAAACCGAAATATCATCTGAATATAATGCGATTCCCGGAAGTTATACCGTCCCGGATGGATGGGAGGAATCTGAGAAGCATTCTACTGATTCGCAGATTTTCTATATAGAGGAAGGCCACGAAAATGATGAAAAGCCGGACAACATCTCCATCCATGTAGGAAAGAACAAATATAGTCTGGATGAGCATGAGCAGTTTCGGGATGCGATCGTCCAACAGATTTTGATGCAGCTGGATGGTATTGAAGCACAACTGAACGGGGATGGAACCTATACCGAGCAGGGGGAGCTGCTTTATATCTTTACTATCGACGAGGGCGATATTGTCACCACGCAATACTATATTGTAAAGGATTACGGGTTCTGCCTGATCCAGCTTACAAATTTCAGCGGATCAGAAACCACTGAACAGGCCGCCAGGGACATGGTAGATAGCTTTGTTTGGGATACAGAAGGATAAATTGATACAGGAACAGTGATTTTATAGGAAAACGACGAAGATGGAGAAACGAAAACTTTCAGGAAAAACAATTTTGAAGCTGGCAGGGGCACTTTGGGCTCTGGCTTATTTGGGATTCTATTTTTATGTAGGTATTACAGGAAAACTTCCTTATATGCACGAAACTGTACATATCATGCGATACGGAGATCGTAAAAAATGGGTGGCAGGTGGTATGACAGCAGCCATGATTCTTGGTATATGTATCAACTCTGCGCTTAATGACTTAAATCTCAAGAGGATACGCAAGGAGTCATTTCTACCCTTGTTTTTCACTATGATTTTTCCGATTATCCTCCTTCTGTTTCTGGAAGCTTTTCTGGATAATGGCTGGCTCGGGATTGGCATTTATGCCAGTGTTGTAATCTTCATGTGTGCGACTGCATGGATTCCACTGATCCTAAGAAAATGGATCACCCATCTACTTTTGCGTGACAAACCTATGAGTGGCAAACAGCAAGTGCGGATCATTGAGTGGATTCATTTTCATCCACTGAAAAAGTTGCTGGTTTTCGGGCTGTGGGGCTTTGGCGTTGTACTGGTTCTGCGTGGCATCTGGGTAACGGCAACCGGGAAAATCGAAATGGATGGAGAGCTTTTTCTGTTTTTACTTGGCACAGCAGTTCTGGTTGTAGCGCTGTTTCAGAAAATGAGGCGTTATATCTGCGCGCCTTACCGGAACATACCGGTACTGAATCAGATTCTCAGCAAAAAACAGTTGGAGCAGCTGTTGGATGGAGAACACTTTGAACCAATAGCGTTTGAAGATGAGGGCATGAAAAAGTATCTGGAAATATACCAAAGCCAGAACTGGATGCTGATTGGCGGTAAGCTACTCTCAAAAAAGCTGGCTTTATGGTTCACAATGAATCGGTTCAGAAACCATACTTCCTTGAAGGTACTTTACCTTAACGGCATGACTGCCAAAGCGACAGTCGATCTGGATATTCGAGGGGACCGGTACAAGGAGTCTACTGCTGTGCTGAAAGAATTGATTGGATACGAAGGCACACTTAAACTGTATGAAAAAGAAGAACAGCTGGCACAGAAATTTGCGTCCTTTTTCCCAGAGCAAACTTCCGAACAAGATCGTGTCGCTGCTTTTCTTTCTCAGGATGTGACGCTGATCCGGCAGGACTATATTCAGACCTTCTCTCCGCCGCCAGATCCCCGAAAGAAAAAAAGGAGTAGACGGGAACGGGAATAAAAGATTTTTTCATTTTTCAATGGAGAAAGGCTTACGAAAATAAAGAGGATATAACTTGGAGGTTACCTATGAACTATGATATGAATATGATTAAATACCGCAAAAGTGGTTTTTTCAGAATTGCAGCAGCTATTCTGATGATCTGTTTTACACTATTTGGGCTTACCGCTTGCGCCGGTACTACTGATAGCAAAGATAATAACGATGATAATGCACTGATACAAGGAACATGGGAAATAGATACCGGCTCTGGTGCTGGTTATAAATTCGTTGACGATAAGTTTATGTGGTTAAAAACCATCGAGAATGTTAACGATAACTACTGGTACGGAGATGTTGAGTATTATAACGGTGCTGAAGCAATGGATATAGCAGGATTAACAGAGGAGGAACTTAAGAGCAGCCTGCCAGGTCTTAAACCCGAAAACATTTTTGTAACAAAAATAGATCCTGAAAAAATCATTACCGATGGTGAGGACAAAACTGCTACCAATATGAACGACCAAACCTTATGGACTCGCTTATGGCTTATTGAAGAAAATGAGGACAGTGTTGCTGCGGTAGTGTTTGATTTAGAAACTTTTAGTATGGAGAGCTACACTAAAGTTAAGTAAAACCAGAAATTTGAAGTTGTGTAATTGAAATGTCACAGATGTATTGGGAGAAAGAGTTATGGTTATAAAGAACTGGGAAGGAGAAATATTATGGCTGTTGATAACGCAAGTCAGATTGATGCAATCGCAAACGATAAAGAAAATGCTTGTTTGGTACTCCTTATTACCGACCATTTGAATTGGGACAATGAGTTTGAACACTTGAAGATTTTACAAGATAAAATCAATGCGTATGTGGCTTTTATCGAAAGCGAACAGTACGATGAAATATACCCCAATGCTGATTTTAAGATGGCTATGATAGAAATCCATTTCAAGTATGATATAACAGATAACTGCCAGAAATTTTTGCAAGTAGTTCAAGATCAATTAGGACGGATAGGGATAAAAATCAAGGCACAGATTAGCTAACAGTTTCCAGTTTGTAGAACTTAGTAAAACAAAATTCAGTTTGCATAGCAGGCAGCCCAACCACAATTAAATCTTCACAGCTTTACTAAGCAGGAGATCCGAAAAGGTCTCCTGCTTTTTTGCACCCTAAATTAAATGTATCACAGCTAAAACTATCGAAAACAAAATAGGCAGATACCATGAAAGAAGTTTTTCTTTGGATAGTGCTTGTCTTTTTTGAATTCATCACTTGACATTGTGGCAAAGAGCTGATGAGCCAGGATGAGCTTGCTGTTATGGATGGCGGCAAGTGTATCCTCCAGCTGCGCGGTGTGCGTCCTTTCCTTTCGGATAAGTACGACATCACCAAGCACCCCAATTTCAAGTACACTGCCGACGCGGATGACAAGAACGCTTTTGATATTGAAGCATTCTTGTCCGCAAGGCTGAAACTCAAGCCCAATGAGGTCTGCGATGTATATGAAGTAGACACAAAGGGCGCTTAATTTCGTTCCGCTTTAGAAGGGAGTGATCTTATCTATTCGCCGCATCTGCCCTCTATGGGCCATTGGCGTACAAAGCGGACAATCGCGAGAAAAAATAATGAAAAAGGAGGACAGCCGGAATCATGCCCCCGGAAACCGGGCGGCAGATTGTTCCGGCTTTTGTATGCCTATGAAACATGACAAACCTATTTTTTAATCAGATTCCGGCTAACAAACTATATGGCATTTTTTGAACAGGCAATCACCGTTCTTCAGACCCTCGTTATCGCGCTCGGTGCCGGTCTCGGTATCTGGGGCGTTATCAACCTGCTGGAAGGTTACGGCAACGACAACCCCGGCGCCAATGCTCATGTACGGTAAGGAAGCAAGCAACCGAAAACAAGAGATAGACCGCCAGCACTACACTATTCCGAACCAAAGACCAAAAGATAAGCATTGTGGGAAAATCTAAACTTTTGGATTTTCCTACAATGCCAACTACGGCGGAATCCCTCCCACTCCTTATATCTTTCTGTATACATTGAATTTGTATTTAGTAAAATGCAGACAACACCACGGATCGGCTTTTGGTTGGACAATTCCAACCAAACACCACAGCAGACAGCAGAAAACATTCTGAACGCTAGGAAGCCGGTATGATTGTTACATATAAGGGGAAGAAAAATTTCTTTTAGGTACTTGCTTTCCTAAAACTGATGTGATACAATGATTTAATCCAGAAAAGGAGTAAAAAATATGCGGCAAGGTATTCTTAAATAAAACTATAATCAAATAGTGGGAACAAAGGATTATGATAGCTCCTTTTGTAGGGGCTTAGTTTTTTGTACCCAATTTAAGAATACTTTTGCCTTATCAATTTTGACATATCCCCAAAAACAGCAATCACAAACAGGTGTATGCTGTATATGTGTATGTCCGCAACTTATAATCCCCAGTGGTAAAAGTATTTTACTGCTGGGGATTTTTATGCCCTTTGGGGCTGTAAAGGGAGGACAATCACATGAAAATAATCAATATTGGAATTCTTGCCCATGTAGACGCTGGAAAGACGACCTTGACGGAGAGCCTGCTATATGCCAGCGGAGCCATTTCAGAACCGGGGAGCGTCGAAAAAGGGACAACGAGGACGGACACCATGTTTTTGGAGCGGCAGCGTGGGATTACCATTCAAGCGGCAGTCACTTCCTTCCAGTGGCACAGATGTAAAGTTAACATTGTGGATACGCCCGGCCACATGGATTTTTTGGCGGAGGTGTACCGCTCTTTGGCTGTTTTAGATGGGGCCATCTTGGTGATCTCCGCTAAAGATGGCGTGCAGGCCCAGACCCGTATTCTGTTCCATGCCCTGCGGAAAATGAACATTCCCACCGTTATCTTTATCAACAAGATCGACCAGGCTGGCGTTGATTTGCAGAGCGTGGTTCAGTCTGTTCGGGATAAGCTCTCCGCCGATATTATCATCAAGCAGACGGTGTCGCTGTCCCCGGAAATAGTCCTGGAGGAAAATACCGACATAGAAGCATGGGATGCGGTCATCGAAAATAACGATGAATTATTGGAAAAGTATATCGCAGGAGAACCAATCAGCCGGGAAAAACTTGCGCGGGAGGAACAGCAGCGGGTTCAAGACGCCTCCCTGTTCCCAGTCTATCATGGCAGCGCCAAAAATGGCCTTGGCATTCAACCGTTGATGGATGCGGTGACAGGGCTGTTCCAACCGATTGGGGAACAGGGGGGCGCCGCCCTATGCGGCAGCGTTTTCAAGGTTGAGTACACCGATTGCGGCCAGCGGCGTGTCTATCTACGGTTATACAGCGGAACGCTGCGCCTGCGGGATACGGTGGCCCTGGCCGGGAGAGAAAAGCTGAAAATCACAGAGATGCGTATTCCATCCAAAGGGGAAATTGTTCGGACAGACACCGCTTATCAGGGTGAAATTGTTATCCTTCCCAGCGACAGCGTGAGGTTAAACGATGTATTAGGGGACCAAACCCGGCTCCCTCGTAAAAGGTGGCGCGAGGACCCCCTCCCCATGCTGCGGACGACGATTGCGCCGAAAACGGCAGCGCAAAGAGAACGGCTGCTGGACGCTCTTACGCAACTTGCGGATACTGACCCGCTTTTGCGTTGCGAAGTGGATTCCATCACCCATGAGATCATTCTTTCTTTTTTGGGCCGGGTGCAGTTGGAGGTTGTTTCCGCTTTGCTGTCGGAAAAATACAAGCTTGAAACAGTGGTAAAGGAACCCTCCGTCATTTATATGGAGCGGCCGCTCAAAGCAGCCAGCCACACCATCCATATCGAGGTGCCGCCCAACCCGTTTTGGGCATCCATAGGACTGTCTGTTACACCACTCTCGCTTGGCTCCGGTGTACAATACGAGAGCCGGGTTTCGCTGGGATACTTGAACCAGAGTTTTCAAAACGCTGTCAGGGATGGTATCCGTTACGGGCTGGAGCAGGGCTTGTTCGGCTGGAACGTAACGGACTGTAAGATTTGCTTTGAATACGGGCTTTATTACAGTCCGGTCAGCACGCCGGCGGACTTCCGCTCATTGGCCCCGATTGTATTGGAACAGGCATTGAAGGAATCGGGGACGCAGCTGCTGGAACCTTATCTCTCCTTCATCCTCTATGCGCCCCAGGAATACCTTTCCAGGGCTTATCATGATGCACCGAAATACTGTGCCACCATCGAAACGGCCCAGGTAAAAAAGGATGAAGTTGTCTTTACTGGCGAGATTCCCGCCCGCTGTATACAGGCATACCGTACTGATCTGGCCTTTTACACCAACGGGCGGAGCGTATGCCTTACAGAGCTGAAAGGATATCAGGCCGCTGTCGGTCAGCCGGTCATCCAGCCCCGCCGTCCAAACAGCCGCCTGGACAAGGTGCGCCATATGTTTCAGAAGGTAATGTAAAGATACATAATCGTCAAGACGGCAACAATCAGAAGTTATGGAGGGTAACAATGGAATATAGTAAGGAAGATTTAATGGAAGCAAAAAAGCAAATTTGGGGAGTGGGAGAGAACATGGGAACAGAGGAAAGTAAAAAAATCTGGGAGGAGAACGCACAATTTTGGGATAATGCAATGGGTGACGAATCTAATGAATTTCACAGAGAGGTAGTGCGTCCCAAAGTAACGGAACTTCTATCTCCTAATCCTGCGGATTACATTTTGGATATTGCGTGTGGCAATGGAAATTATTCTTCGTATCTTGCACAAAGAGGCGCTTCGGTTGTCGCTTTTGATTACAGCAAAAAAATGATAGAATTGGCTAAAAGACGGCAATCACAATATGCAAAACAAATTGAATTTTGTGTGGCGGATGCGACCGATAGAAAAAGTATATTAGAATTAAAAAGAAATCGAGCCTTTACGAAAGCAGTTTCTAATATGGCAATTATGGATATTACGGATATTGAACCACTTCTTATGGCTGTTTATGAACTGTTGCAGGAAAGCGGAATTTTTGTCTTTGCAACGCAACACCCTTGTTTTGTCACGTTGACTGAAAAATATATGACACCGCACAGTTACTATGATATAGCGATTGAAGGGCAACCGAAAGAGCAGATTTATTATCATCGTTCCATACAAGATATTTTTAACCTTTGTTTTAGAGCTGGATTTGTCATTGATGGATTTTATGAAGAATGTTTTAAAACCAACAAAGAAATTCCTATGGTAATGATAGTAAGGCTTAAGAAGGTAAAACGTGATAGCTTAAAATAAATTCAAGTTTGTCGGGTAAATAGCAAACCCAGCCGAGCCAGTCAACGGTCAAGATGAACGGCGCATATGTGAAGTGCTCCCCAAAAGTTGGACAAAAGTTATGCGGCAAAGCCATTTTGAATTCTGTATTGGACAGGACTTAACCCATTCAATTTTTCTTTGATTCGGTTATGGTTATAGTATTCAAGATAAGCGATCAGTTCCTGGCAGAACTCGTCTAATGATTGGAACGTCCGCAGGTATAGCAGTTCCGATTTTAACAGTCCGAAGAAGTTTTCCATAACCGCATTGTCCAGACAGTTTCCCTTTCTGGACATACTTTGCCGAATGCCTTTTTCTAACAGTCTTTTTTGATACCTGACGTTCTGATATTGCCAGCCCTGATCCGAATGAAGGATCAGCCCGCTGCTGTCCGGGAGCCGGGAGAATGCTTTATCCAGCATCTCATCCACCTGGCGGTAATTAGCCCGTTCACTGATGGCATAGCTGATGATCTCACCATTGTACAGGTCAAGCACAGGAGAGAGATAAAGTTTGCTTCCAAACAGGGAAAACTCAGTCACATCAGTTACCCATTTCTGATTCGGTCTTTCCGCATGGAAATCTCTAGCCAGTAGATTTGGTGCAATCTTGCCGACTTCTCCACGGTAAGAACGATACTTTTTCATTCGTACCATACATTTTAGGCCTGACTCCTTCATCAGCTTTTGTACCGTCTTGTGGTTCAGACAAAAGCCTCTGTTGCGTAATTCCATACCAATCCGCCGATACCCGTACCGGCCTTGATTCTCCTGATAAATTGCTATGATTTCCGCCCTTTCTTTTGCGTATTTATCCACAGCATTGGCTTTCCGGGAATGATAGTAGTATGTACTTCGGGGAATGCCGGCCAGTTTAAGTAATGCTGCCAGAGGATAATCACGCCTTAATTCTGTAACAGCAGCCACAACATCGCTTATTCGGGTTTTTCCCGCTTCTGAATTAAGGCGTTTAATTTTTTTAGGTAATCATTCTCCATTCTCAACCGGTAAATTTCTTCTGACAGCCGCTTGTTTTCCTGTTGCAGCTCCGACTGTTCCTGCTTCTTTTGTCGTTTTTCGCTACCTTTTGTCGCCTGCTTTTTCATAAGTCCCCGTGCACCTTCCTTTTGGAATTTCTTCTCCCACCGGCACACTGTTACAACATCAAGGCAAAAGTGCATAGCTGTCTGTGTACAGGATAAGTGATGTTCCTGCTTGTATTGTAACACTTTTAGGCGAAACTCGCCATCAAAGCCTTTTTGTCGGCCAACCAGATTTCTGCTTAGAAGTCCTTTTGCACCATGCAGCTTATACAAGTTTACCCATTTTTCAATCGGCGTACAGGATACGCAAAATTTCTCGGATGCCTCTTTGCGTGTATGCCCTTCCAGTACATACTGAACAACTGCTAATTTTAATTCCTCACTGAACAATTCTTTTCCCATAGATTTCTGCACCCCTTTCGTTGACTTTCTTGTCCAACTTTTGGGGTGCAGTTCATATGCGCAGCCGTTGACAGCCCCGCCCGCCTTTGCTGGTAGGCAATCAAGGGGCGACAGCAAGAAGTGCCACCGCCCCGCACTATTATTCAGAAAGGGGAATTTCCATGACCGACCAGATAGCCTATCAAGAATATATCCAGCGCAGGTACAACGCCTTTTGCAAGACTGTTATCCGCTGTGCCGCCTTGGACAAGATTTTGAAGCTTAAACGGCAATGGGAACGGCAAGTTTCCCTTGACTATCTGATGAACGAGAAGTTTGTCCAGTTTGCCGCGTCGGAGCCGGACGAGGAATACCCATTTACCGTCTGCGGTCAGACCGTCCTGCTCTGCAACGCCGCCCTTGCCGACGCGATCTCTGTTTTGCCGGAGCAGACGCGGGAAGAAATCCTGCGCTATTACTTTCTGCGCCAGCCGCAGCGCGTGATCGGCGCGTGTATTGGCCGGTCACGCAGCACAGCGGGGCGGCATATCCAGCTTGCCTTGCAGCGGCTACGCGAAGAAATGGGGGTGAGCCGGTATGAGTAGACTTCTCCCCTATGAAACAATCCTCAAAGCCCGTGAGGGCGACCCAGAAGCCGTGAACGCTGTCCTGCTCCACTACGCCGGATATATCCGCTATTTCTCAAAAGTGAACGGGCAGGTCAACGCCGAGGTGGAGGACTATGTAAAGCAGCGGTTAATTGACTGTCAATTCAAGTTCCGGCTTGACGAACCACCGGACAAGTCATAAAAACTGAATACCAGCCGCCACCGACGCGGCCAGCGAAAGCAGTAAGTCTTGAAAAAGATTTACTGCTTTTTTTGTTGTCCGGCTCCGCTCCCGGCCATTTTGCCCCCTGCCGGTTGTAGTAGTAAGCGAGGAGGGAATTTTTCTGCCCTGGTGTTTGGCATTTGGAGCATTTACCCGTAGTAGAGGGCAAAGAGAAAGGATTTCTCCAACACCGGGTAGAAACCACTGCGTCCGGTGTCATTTTAGCGAAAGCGGGCAGGAATGCCCTTTACAGGATTAGTAGTAGCAGAAAAAGAGAAACAAACTTTTGTGGTTGCAGTTTTCCAAAAAAGTGGCGGACGGAAGTGAGAGAAAGTTTGCAGTCACGGAGAGCAAGTTTCTACCACGGTGCCAAAATCCGCAATTCTGCGGTTTTGCCCCTCGCGGGAAACTTGTTGGGGAGTGCCTTCCCCAAACCCTGCTATGCGGCTTGCGCCGCTTATCCCCGCCGCGCTCATGCGGCAAGAAAGGAGGTCACGACCATGCGAAAGAAATACAACACACCCCACCGCAGCCGCGTTGTGAAAACCCGGCTGTCCGAAGATGAATACGCCGACTTCACAGCGCGGCTTGCGCCCTATGGTATCAGCCAGTCGGAATTTCTCCGGCAGGCGATACGGCGCACGACCATACGCCCCGTTATCCATGTGTCAGCGGTCAATGATGAACTGCTTTCCGCTGTTGGAAAGCTGGCCGCCGAGTACGGCAGGATCGGCGGCAATCTCAATCAGATTGCCCGGTATCTGAACGAGTACGGCGCACCTTACAATGCGCTGTCCGGCGAGGTGCGCGCTGCCATAGCCGACCTTGCCGCCCTCAAGTATGAAGTCCTCAAGAAAGTAGGTGACGCGGTTGGCAACACTCAAGCATATCAACTCTAAAAATGCCGACTACGGAGCCGCCGAGCAATACCTGCTTTTTGAGCATGACGAGTTTACCATGAAGCCCGTCCTTGATGAAACCGGCAGGCTTATCCCCCGCGAGGACTACCGGCTGTCCACACTGAACTGCGACGGGGAGGATTTTGCCGTTGCGTGTATGCGGGCAAATCTCCGATACGGAAAGAACCAGCAGCGGGAAGATGTAAAAAGCCACCACTATATCATCAGCTTTGACCCACGGGACGGCCCGGACAATGGCTTGACCGTAGACCGGGCGCAGGCATTGGGGGAGCAATTCTGTAAAGAGCATTTCCCCGGCCACCAAGCCCTTGTATGCACCCACCCGGACGGGCATAACCACAGCGGCAACATTCATGTGCATATCGTTATCAATTCGCTGCGGATAGAGGAAGTGCCGTTCCTGCCCTATATGGACAGGCCAGCCGATACAAAGGCCGGTTGCAAGCACCGCTGTACCGACGCAGCCTTGCGCTACTTCAAGTCCGAAGTCATGGAGATGTGCCACCGGGAGGGGCTTTACCAAATCGACCTCTTGAACGGCAGTAAGAACCGCGTGACCGACCGGGAGTATTGGGCGCAGAAAAAAGGACAGGCCAAGCTGGACAGGCAGAACGCCCCCATGATTGCAGGCGGTATCACGCCCCGGCAGACCAAGTTTGAAACGAACAAAGAGAAGCTGCGGCAGACCATACGGAAAGCCCTTGCCACCGCCGCCAGCTTTGACGAATTTTCCTCTCTGCTGCTGCGGGAGGGCGTGAGCGTTAAGGAGAGCCGTGGGCGGCTTTCCTACCTCACGCCGGACAGGACGAAGCCCATTACCGCCCGGAAGCTGGGCGACGACTTTGACCGCGCCGCTGTCTTTGCCGTTTTGGAGCAGAACGCCGCCAGAGCCACAGAAAAGGCCGCAGCCATACCCGAATACCCCCGGCATGGGAAAACCGGCATACAGCCTACAAAAGCCCCACAAACCGCCCCGAAACTCGTCGGCGCAAGCTCCATATCCTTCGCTTCCCCGCAAGCGGGAAAGCTCACTCATTCCGCTGCTTCTCCTCTCCCCCCCCCACAACA
>NZ_QUES01000031.1:61695-75020 GCF_003478085.1 Eisenbergiella sp. OF01-20
GGGCCCCAAGTGTGCAGCGGCTTGTGGACATTGAAAAGAAGCTGGCCGAGGGCAAAGGCCGGGGCTATGAACACTGGGCGAAGATACACAATCTGAAGCAGGCAGCCAAGACGCTGAATGTGTATCAGGAATACGGCTTTACTTCCCCGGAGCAGTTAGAAGCCGCTGTTGATACCGCCTATCAGGAAATGCGCCAGACCAGCGGCGAACTGAAAGCACTGGAAACCAAGCTACAAGGGAAAAAGGAGTTGCAGCAACAGGTACTTGCCTATGCCAAGACCAAGCCCGCCCGTGACGGGCTGCGGGCGCAGAAATCGCAGAAAGCCCGTGACGCATACCGGCAGGCAAACGAGAGCGATTTTATCATAGCCGACGCAGCCGCCCGGTATTTCAAGGCGCATGGCATTACCAAGCTGCCCGCCCGGAAAGCGTTGCAGGCCGAGATCGAGCAGCTTATCTCCGAGAAAGACGGCCTGTATAACACCTATCACGAACAGAAACAGCGGTTCAAGGAGTTGCAGACCGTCAAGCGGAACATCGACCAGATTTTGCGCCGGAACGAGCCGCACCGCAGAAAGGAGCAGAGCCATGAGCGATAAGTTACCGAGAATGGACTACCGCCAGCATCGGCGGGCGCGGCGGCTGGTACATGAGTGTTGTAACTACGACGAGGGAAACTGCCTGCTGTTAGACGACGGGGAGCCTTGCGTGTGCGTCCAGAGCATTTCCCTTTCCCTCATGTGCCGCTGGTTCCGTGTGGCTGTTCTGCCCCTTGACGGGGAACTGGCCGCAGCCCTCTTGCACCGAGGGAGCCGGAAACGCTGCGCCGTCTGCGGGGCGGCATTTGTCCCCAAATCCAACCGGGGGAAATACTGTCCCGGCTGCGCCGGACGCATGAAGAAAATCAAAGCCGCCGAGAGAAAGCGGAAACAAAGGCAGAAATGTCACGCTTTAGAGCCTTTCAAACCCGCATAAATCAAGGCTTTTTTCGTGGGTGTCAAAGGGTACGCGATACATTTATCCTTTTCCACCGGAAACGCCGTTCTAAGGCGTGACAAAACGCCAAAATCAACCCGAAACACAGGGAGGTGATACTATCGCTGATTATATCATGGCAGACACGCCGCTGCCTATCTATCTGCCCTACCCCCGTTTCCTGCTGAAAATGGAGATTTCCCAGACCGCCAAGCTGCTGTATTCGCTGCTGTTAGACCGTTCCACACTTTCCCAGAAGAACAAGTGGCAGGACGACGAGGGCAGGATATATATTATCTATCCCATCGCGGAGATAGCCGAAATACTGGATAAGGGCAGCACCACCATAAAGGGGGCGCTTAATGAACTGGACATGGCGGGGCTGCTGGAACGGGAACGGGGCGGCTTCTCCGCACCGAACCGCCTATATGTGAAAGTGCCGCGTGTGCCACAGGTACAGTTTTCCGACCAACTGATGGCCGGAAATCCGACCCTCATAGAGCCGGAAAACCGTCCTACTGATGGTCAGAAAACCGACCTTATGATGGTCGGAAAACCGTCCCCTAACCAAACTACTATAAACAACCTTACAGAGAGCCAAACAATGGGAGTGAGTGGGGAGCCGCCCGCGCCCTATGGCCGATACCAGAATATTTTTCTGTCGCAGACCGAATACGACGAGTTGCAGGCAGAGTACCCCGACAGGTTGGAACGGTTCATCGAGGAAATGAGCCGCTACCTTGCCGCCAACGGGAAAAGTTATCAGAACTATGCCGCCGCCCTGCGGATATGGGCGGGGAACGACAAAAAGAAAGCCCCGAAAAAGGGCATACCAGACTACTCATGCAAGGAGGGCGAGAGTTTATGAAGAACGAAATCAACGCTGTTTTGGAGAATATGACGGCCACCACCCCGGAGCCGGAGGACTACACCGGCGAGGACGGTTTACTGTACTGCGGCAAGTGCCGCAAGCCGAAAGAAGCCTATTTTGCGCCGGATAAGGCTGCTATCTTTGGCCGTGACCGCCACCCGGCAGAGTGCGACTGTCAGAGAGCCGCCCGCGAGGAACGGGAGGCCGCAGAGAAGCGGCGCAGGCACCTTGACACCGTGGAGGAACTGAAACGCCGGGGCTTTACCGACCCCACCATGCGGGACTGGACTTTTGAGAACGACAACGGCAGAAATCCGCAGGCCGGGATTGCCCGCCGGTATGTGGAACACTGGGAGGATATGCGAGCCGACAATATCGGCTGCCTGTTCTGGGGCGGCGTGGGAACCGGGAAAAGCTACCTTGCGGGCTGTATTGCAAACGCCCTCATGGAGAAAGAAATCCCCGTCCACATGACGAACTTTGCCCTTATCCTCAACGACCTTGCCGCCAGCTTTGAGAACCGCAACGAGTACATTTCCCGCCTTTGCCGCTATCCGCTGCTTATCCTTGACGACTTCGGCATGGAGCGCGGCACCGAGTATGGATTGGAACAGGTTTTCAATGTGATTGACAGCCGTTACCGTAGCGGCAAGCCGCTGATCGTCACGACCAACCTCACGCTGGACGACCTGCGGAACCCGGAGGACACCGCCCATTCCCGGATTTATGACCGCCTGCTTTCCATGTGCGTCCCGGTACGCTTTACCGGCGACAACTTCCGGCAGGAAACCGCGCAGCGGAAAATGGAGAGCATGAAGAAACTGATTACCGACTGAAAGGAGTATTGCCTATGGCAGATAGACAGCAGCACGACACCCGCACCACCCGCCGCCCCGACTGCGTGACGGAAATCCGCATGGGCAATTCCGTCCTTGTCGTGTCCGGCTATTTCAAGAAAGACACCACGACCACCGCCGCCGACAAAATGGCGCGGGTACTGGAAGCGGAAGCCGCTGCTACACAAAAATCGGCAATTTGACAAATCATAAAGAAGCTGATTTTACACTTTTGCCGCTATACAGCCCGCCCTATTCCGTGGTACAATGAAACCACGGAATAGTGGGGCTGGCTGTCGGAAACGGAGGATTTTATGTTAAGACAAGCCACCCAAAACCTCATTACCGCCCTTTATCCGAGATTGTCCCATGAGGACGAATTGCAAGGCGAGAGCAATTCCATATCGAACCAGAAAAGGATTTTGGAAACCTACGCCAAGCAGAACGGCTTTACCAATCTGCGCTGGTACACCGACGACGGCTTCTCCGGCGCAAACTTTCAAAGACCCGGTTTTCAAGCCATGCTTGCAGACATTGAAGCCGGGAAAGTGGGTACGGTCATAGTCAAGGACATGAGCCGGTTAGGGCGAAACTACTTGCAGGTAGGGTTTTACACGGAAATGCTGTTCCCCCAAAAGGGAGTGCGTTTTATCGCTGTCAACGACAATGTGGACAGCGCAAACGGCGGCATGGACAACGATTTTACCCCTCTGCGAAATCTGTTCAATGAATGGCTGGTGAGAGATACGAGCAAGAAAATCAAGGCAGTAAAACGAGCAAAAGGCATGAGCGGCAAGCCTGTTACCAGCAAGCCGGTCTATGGCTACCTCATGGACGAGGACGAGAACTATATCGTTGACGAGGAAACCGCGCCGGTTGTCCAGCAGATATACCAGCTTTGCCTTGCCGGGAACGGACCGACCAAGATTGCCCGTATGCTTACGGAGCAGCAAATCCCCACGCCGGGGACGCTGGAATACCGCAGGACGGGCAGCACCCGCCGCTACCACCCCGGCTATGAGTGCAAGTGGGCGACGAACACCGTCGTGCATATCCTCGAAAACCGGGAGTACACCGGCTGTCTGGTGAACTTCAAGACGGAGAAGCCCTCTTACAAGGTCAAGCACAGTGTAGAGAACCCCGTGGAGAAGCAGGCCATTTTTGAGAACCACCATGAGCCTATCATAGACCGGGAAACATGGGAGCGCGTGCAGGAGTTACGCAAGCAACGCAAACGCCCGAACCGCTATGATGAAGTGGGGCTGTTCTCCGGTATGCTGTTCTGCGCCGACTGCGGCCATGTGATGTACCAGCAGCGGTATCAGAACAAAACCCGCAAGCAGGACTGTTACATCTGCGGCAGCTACAAGAAGCGCACCCGCGACTGTACGGCGCACTTTATCCGCACCGACCTGTTGACCGCCGGTGTCCTCTCCAATCTCCGGCAAGTAACGGAATATGCCGCCAAGCATGAGAGCCGCTTTGTGAAGCTGCTTATCCAGCAGAACGAGATCGGCGGCAAGAGAAAGACCGCCGCAGCCACCAAGCAGCTTGAACAGGCGCAGGAGCGCATTGCCGAAGTGAGCCGCATTATCAAGCGGCTGTATGAGGACAATGTAAACGGCAAAATCAGCGACGAGCGTTTCATGGAACTGTCGGCAGACTATGAGCAGGAGCAGCGGGAACTGAAAGACCGCGCCGCCGCTTTGCAGGCCGAACTGGACAAGTCGCAGGCCGCCACCGTCAACGCGGAAAAGTTTATGGGTATCGTCCGAAAGCACCTTGCCTTTGAGGAATTGACCCCCACCCTCTTGCGGGAAATGATTGAAAAAATCGTCGTGCATGAGTGCAGCTATGACGAGAACGGCACCCGCAGGCAGGACATTGAGATTTATTACAGCTTTGTCGGCAAGATTGACTTGCCCGAAGCCTAACGCCCGACCTATCCGACACAATGGCCAAGTGCCGGATAGGAACGGCAAAATTTTTTACACTTCTATTACTTCTTTATCGCACATAAGCAAAGAGCCAGGGCATGAAGCAGTTCATGGCTAATTAAAGGTAACAAAAAGAAAGGAAAAGCACAATCCAGACGGTATCAGCGGCAGGCTACAAGAATAAATTGTGATTACACAAGATTGGTGTTATAATAAGAGAAAAGTTCCTGCCGGGGCAGCCGCCCCGGTGGTATGGATAGAAAGGCAGGAAAGCAATATGCACATCAGCTATAAACCGCTCTGGCACACACTGTTAGAGCGTGATATGAGAAAAGAAGATTTAAGGCTTGCCGCCGGTATGACAACGAATATGATTGCCAACATGAGCAAAGAGGGAAAGCACATCAGCATGGATACATTAGCCCGTATCTGCGAAACGCTGAATTGTGAGATTACCGATGTGATTGAGTTAGTACCAGACGAGCCAGCTTCCACAGGAGGTAAGGAACATGAGCGAATTGAAACCAAGAATAACAGAAAACGGAATTGATTATATCCTTGTTGGGGATTACTACATCCCAGACCTGAAACTGCCGGAAGAACACCGCCCCATTGGAAAGTATGGACGGCTGCACCGGGAATATTTAAGGGAAATCCATCCAGCCCGATTGAACACATTGACCTTGACTGGGGAGTTATGGACATATCTCGCAGACCTGAACGAACAGGCACAGGAACGGTTAGACACCATCATGGAGCAGATGAAAATTGCCGAGGGCGTGACCGAGGAATTAAAGTGTACCCGTCAAATGGAATGGGTGCGGCGGTGTAATAACATTCACAACCGGGCAGAAGAAATTGTATTGCATGAGATGATTTATTCATAACGGTATGATAGAATGATTATGACAAATTTGAATTTACAGGAGGAAAGGGATATGTCAGTTTCATTATATTACATAGCAAAAAGAGATACCCATCTATCGAAACAGGAAAAATCTATCTGTAACACTATTATTGATACCTACATTTCTAAATATTCTTTAGGTGAAATGTACGAGCCGTTTTGTGCGTATGATAATTCAAGTCCGACAGAGGAAAACGTCATTTTTGAGGGAGCTACCAAATTACCCATTGATGAGGGTGAAGAACACTTTGTGGAAGTTTTAGATTATTGGGCAGAGTGCTTGCAGGAGATTGTCATTTTATTGAAGGGTGCGGAGTGGTATATACATATAGACGATACGGATATAACGGAGCAGTTTGATTTTCCTAGATAAGGCTGGAAATAGAATTGCAATTTAAAGCGACAACTTCAAGTTTGTCGTTCTGAAAATTCAACTGAATAATCCCAGCAAAAACCGCTGCTACATGGAAACCAACAAACCATGCAACAGCGGTTTTTCTTTACCGTTTTTTCCTCTGGCTGATAGGCGTTCCCATTTTCTTTGACTTTTTGAGAATACGAATGAGCCAGCGAAATTCTTCGTCTGACAGATTTTTATAGTTGATGCCGAGCTGCTTGCAGTAAAGGACAACGAGCTTTTCATCCCGGCTGCCCTTGAAATTTTCGACCGCTTCCAGATTTTCTTTCAGTTCATCGGCAACGGTGATCTGGGGCGCACTCTCACTGTCCTTTTTGTGGGCTTCCCGAATATCCCGGATAATCAGGTTGAGGTCATCCAGAACCATGTGACTGAAATACTCATCATCACTGATATGGGCAGCTTTCAGCACCTTCAAATGCGGGTCATCTTCGCCGGGGCGATACCGTTCAATGATTTCATGCCGGACAGTATCGACAAGGGCGTTGAGGTTCTGAATCTGCATGGTGGCAATTCCATCCACATAAATCTCAATATCCGCAAGAAACTTGATAAAGTCCTTATGGGTGGCAAGTTCGCACAGCAGACGGTTGTTAATCCGACCGCTTTTCAGAAGTGCTACCATTTCATCGCTCAAATGCAGCTCCCTTAATGGCGTGTTGATCTCCGCCCGGTTCTCTGTACGGCAAAAGAGATAATCGAGGGACACCCCGTAAAAATCTGCCAGCAGGATAAGGTTGCCATGATTGATTTCCTTATAGTCGTCTTTTTCATAACTGCCAAGAGCCGATTTTGAAATACCCGTTTGCTCAGCCAGTTCTTCCAGTTTTAATCCTTTGTTTAATCGTAAATCTTTTAGCCGTTCCTGTATTGTAGTAGCTCCGTTCATTGAAGCAGTTCCCCCTTTTTGACAACATATATAACCGTTGAATTGATTATACCATATCAATTCCGCAATCGTGGAAATTTTTGATTTTTGCCCTTAATTCCTACTTTGTGGACATACGGCACAGGGCACAAAAATGTTCTATGATACAGGTAGTTCATCGATGGATTATTCCAATCGAATGACCAGCCTGTGTGGGATATGCTTCCCCGGCGATGTAGTGCCATGACTTTTGGCAGGGATATGGAGGAACCCTTACCAAAACGAGCATACCAAAGGGAGCGATACGCCGCTGTGAGATTCAGGGGAGGAACGACACCGGGGAGAACTGGCGAACTGACACCGAAATGATACCGAAACACGACAATCTGATAGGGGGATAGTCTACCCTATCGCTGATGCTTCGGGAGATTTTAGGCGGCTCTATGGCTGTAATTTTGCCGAAAATCGCCCCGAAACTATACACGAAAACGGGAGGAAGCGCAATATGCCGAGAATGAGCAAAAAGAGGAAGCATGAGCTTTCTTTTTACCTCAATGACCGGGGGCGTGTCACTTACAACGAATTATGCAGGAAATGCCAGCATGGGTGCAGGCAGAGCTTCCGGGCGGTTGTGATTGACTGCCCCCGTTATTTATCCAAACGAGCAAAGAAAAAGGAGGAACACACCGAATGAATTTTGAATTTATGACGATAGACACACCATTGCCGCCCTGTATGCCATTCCCCAGAGCGTTGACAGGATTTCCAGTCAGCAGCACCGCAAAGGTCATGTATTGCCGGATGCTGGACGCTATGCTATCCAAAGGGCAGGAGGACGAGAACGGAATCCTGTTTGTCTGCTTCCCTGTTACAGCCATTGCCGCAGTCTTGTCCCGCAGCCCCATGACGGTCAAGCGTTCTTTGAATGAACTGGAAATCGCCGGACTTATCATGCGGGTGCGTCAGGGAGTTGGAGAACCAAACAGGATTTATGTGCTGATGCCGGGAAAGGAGGACGCTGCCCTTGCCTGATACCTCAAAGCTGGAAAAGCTAAACCAGAAGCTGGAGAAAAGCGAAAAGAAACTGCGGAAAGCCATCAATGATGAAAAGGCATTGCAGCACCAGTTAAAGCAGCTTACCCGAAAGGAACGGACGCACCGGCTCTGTACTCGTGGCGGTATGCTGGAAAGTTTTCTGCAAGAGCCGGAACGCCTGACAGATGATGATGTCATGCTGTTGTTGAAACTCATTTTTCACAGGCAGGACACGCAGGAACTATTGAAAAAACTGCTGGAACGGAAGAAGCCGGAAACCCCTTAGTTTACTAAGGGCGCAATTATACACCACCTAAAGGCGGTGCGTTGCGCCCTGCCGGGGGCGTCTCCGTTGCCGCTTTGGTCGGCGCAGAGCAGATGATTCCCTGCAGCATTCTGGCTGCCGTCAATCATCACAGGGGACGCTACACTTCCCCCTGCGCTGGCTACCGCCAGCTACCCTTTTGTGGACTTGTCGGGATATTTTACTTCTCAAATATGGGCGAGTATTGTATAATGAGGGCAACGACATATTCTAAATTTGCAGGAAGCAGGAGTAAAAATGGAGGTTAAGCAATTAAACGAAGCTCAATATATGTGTACAATGGGAACTAAAATGTATGATGTAACAGAAAGCGCAGAAGCTGTGGTAAATATTTGGAACTATGCAAAGCAGTTATTGAAAGATAACTTGATTTCAAAGTATGGGTTCTCAAAAAAATATGTGGAGGCAGTTTATGAAAATAATGAACACACATATCAACATATTTTGCTCTTTACCAACCAGAAAAATTCTTATGCTGTAATTATTGTTGACATAATTCATAAAACTATTTTAGGTCATTACATTCTTGAGTTGAATGAAAAGTATAGTTTGAATAGATGAAACCGTATAAAAATGCCAGTTTGTCGAGCCGACCCACCTTCGGGCCAACATGGAGCCGTTGACAAAAGCCTATTTTGAAAAAAGGGTTTGATTTTCCTACCCGGTCTTTGCCGTTTTTATGGCAGAAATGACTTTTTCCTGAACTTTTTTCAAGACAGATTTTTTAGAAAACCACTTTGTCAACAGCCCCAACATGACCCGAAGCGCGTAGCACTTCCCTGTTACGTTTAGGGGCGAAACAGCCCCCATTCCATCAGGCTTTCCGGGTATGAAATCCGCATAAGCGATATTTTCCCCGTACCTGTTGGAGCGCTCCCCAGTGTATCATCTGGGAGCCATTTATAACTGAATATTGGCCGCCCACCGGCGGCACCGCCGAGCAGGAAATCTAATTTAGGTTCCCTGCTTTTTTCATGCCCGAAACCGGGAGAAAGGAGGACACTCTTGCCATGCCCACACTTTGATATCAAAATCGTCCAACGTAGCAACCGTCAGTCCGCCGTTGCGTCAGCCGCCTATCAGAGCGGGGAGCGGCTCTTTTCAGAGTACGACCAGAAACAGAAATACTACTCCCACAAGAGCGAGATTGTCCACACAGAAATCATGCTGCCGCCCCATGCACCGCCGGAGTACACCGACCGGAACACCCTATGGAATGCTGCCGAGGCCGTGGAAAAACAATGGAACTCCCAGCTTGCAAGGCGGCTCATCATAGCCATTCCGAGGGAGCTTCCACCGGAACAGTATGCCGGGCTAATACGGGACTATTGCCGGGAGCAGTTCGTCTCCAAAGGCATGATTGCTGATTTTGCCATTCACGACAAGGGGACGGGCAACCCACACGCCCATATCCTGCTTACCATGCGGGCGTTGGACGAATCCGGCAGGTGGCTTCCCAAGAGCCGGAAAGTCTACGACCTTGACGGTAACGGGGAACGAATCCGGCTCCCGTCCGGCAGGTGGAAAAGCCACAAGGAGGATACGGTGGACTGGAACGACCAGAAGTATTGTGAAATCTGGCGGCATGAATGGGAGGTCATCCAGAACCGCTATCTGGAAGCCAATGACCGCCCGGAGCGTGTGGACTTGCGTTCCTATGCCAGACAGGGGCTTGATATTGTCCCTACTGTCCATGAGGGAGCTGCTGTCCGGCAGATGGAAAAGCGGGGTATCCAGACGAATATCGGAAACCTGAACCGGGAAATCAGAGCTGCCAACAATCTGATGAAGTCCATCCGGCAGCTTATCCAAAACCTCAAAGGCTGGATTACCGAGCTGGGCGAAAAACGGAAAGAGCTGCGTGCACAAAAGGCGGCGGAGGAAGCAACACTTCTTCCCAATCTGCTGATGAAGTATATGGCGATACGAAAGGAAGAACGGAAGGACTGGACAAGGGCTGGACAGAACCGGGGGACTTCACAGGACTTAAAGGCAGTCAGCGAAGCCCTGTCCTATCTCCGGCAAAAGGGGCTTTCCACTGTGGAGGACTTAGAAGCATTTCTGGAATCTTCCGGGAAATCAGCCGCAGATTACCGCAATCAGATGAAGCCAAAGGAAGCCCGCAGCAAAGTGATTGACGGGATTCTTGCCAGCCGGACAGACTGCAAGGAATGTAAGCCTGTCTATGAGAAGTACCAGAAGATATTTTTCAAGAAAACAAAGGAGAAATTCAAACAGGAACACCCGGAGGTTGCCCGGTATGAGAAAGCCGCCGCCTACCTTGCCAAGCATCCGGACGATAAGGATAAAACGAAAAAGGAGCTGCAACAGGAGCAGGAAACGCTTCTTAGCGAAATCGCAGATCTGAAAGTACCGCTGACCGAGGTACAGGAGGATTTGAAGAAGCTGCGGGACATCCGTTACTGGGTACGGAAAGCCATCCCCGGCACAGAGGAAAGCAAGGAGCCGCCCAAGAAGCAGCCCATTAAGGAAGCCTTGCAGGATAAGGCAGACGAGAAAAAAGCCCAAAAAACCGCCCCGGCACAGACGAAACACAGACAACAAAATATGGAACTTTAACAGGCACTTGCCATTTTCAATCAGAGAATGTCAGGTGCTTTTTTCTTTTTAAGGAGGGATAGATTTGAATGTATTTGAAGCTGTGAAGCAGTCCGTCACAACAAGACAGGCTGCGGAGCATTATGGAATCCGTATAGGTCGGAACGGGATGGCTTGCTGCCCGTTCCATCATGATAAAACCCCAAGCATGAAGCTGGATCGGCGTTATCACTGCTTCGGCTGCGGTGCTGACGGGGATGTGATTGATTTTACCGCCGCCCTGTATGGGCTGGGAAAGAAAGAAGCCGCTATACAGATAGCACAGGACTTCGGGCTTTCCTATGAGGACTGGAAGCCACCGGGAAAGGCGAAAAAGCCCAAGCCCCGGCAGAAATCCCCGGAGGAACAGTTTCAGGAAGCAAAGAACCGCTGCTTTTGTATTCTTGCCGATTATCTCCATCTGCTGATGGCATGGAGAACGGACTACGCCCCACACTCCCCGGAGGAAGCCTTTCATCCCCGGTTTGTGGAAGCCTTACAGAAGCAATCCCATGTGGAATATCTGCTGGATGTGCTTCTGTTCGGGGAAACGGAGGAAAAAGCAGCCCTGATTACGGACTGCGGAAAGGATGTGATACAGCTTGAACAGCGAATGGCAGAACTTGCAGCCACAGACGCAGCAAGAACTAAAAAACACCATGAACGCCATGCAGCCGCCCCAGAGCATTGAGGAAATCAAGGCGGGGCTGGAAACCACCGAGAAAGGCGGCGTCCGGCAGAGCATACGGAACTGCCTGACCGTATTCCAGCGTGACCCGCTGCTTTCCAGGGCTATTGCCTACAACATCCTGACCGACCGCAAGGATATTATAAAGCCCATCGGTTTCCACAGAGAAAGTCCCGCCCTGAACGATACGGACATGAAGTATCTGCTTCTTTATCTGGAAGAAACTTACGGGCTTACCAATGAGAAAAAGATTGATAACGCTATCGGGATTGTGGCGAATGAAAACAAGTACCATCCCATCCGGGACTATTTAAGTTCCCTTGTGTGGGACGGGACAGAGCGAATCCGTTTCTGCCTGCGGCACTTTCTGGGGGCTGACGCAGACGATTACACCTATGAAGCATTGAAGCTGTTCTTGCTGGGTGCAATCTCACGAGCCTTTCAGCCGGGATGCAAATTTGAAATCATGCTCTGTCTGGTAGGCGGTCAGGGGGCTGGCAAGTCCACTTTCTTCCGTCTGCTGGCAATCCGGGACGAGTGGTTCTCCGATGATTTGCGGAAGCTGGACGATGACAATGTGTACCGCAAGCTGCAAGGTCACTGGATGATCGAAATGTCGGAAATGATGGCAACCGCCAACGCCAAGAGCATCGAAGAAATCAAGTCATTTTTAAGCCGGCAGAAAGAGGTTTACAAGATACCCTATGAAACCCACCCGGCAGACCGTCCCCGTCAGTGCGTGTTTGGTGGCACTTCCAATGCCCTTGACTTCCTGCCCCTTGACCGTTCCGGCAACCGCCGCTTTATCCCGGTCATGGTGTACCCGGAGCAAGCCGAGGTTCACATTTTGGAGGACGAAGCTGCTTCCAGAGCCTATATCGAGCAGATGTGGGCAGAAGCGATGGAGATTTATAAAAGCGGCAGGTTCAAGCTGGCTTTCAGCCCCGCCATGCAGCGGTATCTCAAAGAACACCAGCGGGATTTTATGCCGGAGGACACCAAAGCCGGGATGATACAGGCGTATCTTGATAAGTACACCGGGAGCATGGTCTGCTCCAAGCAGCTCTATAAGGAAGCCTTGAACCATGCCTTTGACGAGCCGAAGCAATGGGAAATCCGGGAAATCAACGAGATTATGAACCAGTGCATTTCTGGCTGGCGGTACTTCCCGAACCCAAGAATGTTTTCAGAATATGGCAGACAAAAGGGCTGGGAGCGTGAAAACCCGGCAACGGACTCCGGCAACCCGTCTGAAAAAAAGATGGACGGTTTTGTGGAGGTCACAGAACAGATGGAGCTTCCATTCTGAAAAGGACAGCCCGTTGCACCTCCTGTTGCTATCCCGTTGCCGAGCCGGTTGCCGGGGAAAAACCTTTATTTCCGGGCTTTTCTCCCTTATAACAACCAAAACAACAGAAAAATAAAAGAAAAGTATAAATAGTAACCATCGCCAGATTGAGATTGTTTGCAAGGTCTTTTGAAGCCCGTTGCCGGACTTCGTTGCCGACACCCTCTGTCTGGCTATTTTCATGTATGGAGGATAACTGCCTATGGCAAAAAACAAAACAGAGATTCATGTGACTACTGTGTTTGACGGGGAGCTGGACGCAACCGATGTGTTCGTCAGCCTGATTTCCCAGAAATACGGAAAGATAAATACAAAAGAATATCTTGCTAAAAAGAAAGAATTGAAGTATAATGAAGATGAGGTTCAAAAGAGCCAGATACCGTCTGGATTGTGCGGGTAAATGGCTATGATGAACGAAATGGAATACAGAACAATCGGAAAGGTACTTGCCGGGGGCTATCGTGCAGCGGTCTATTGCAGGCTGTCAAAGGACGATGACCTGCAAGGCGAAAGTGCCAG